>JAOTTZ010000031.1 GCA_029864165.1 Burkholderiaceae bacterium | reverse complement strand
TGGCAAGACAGTGGTCGCAGCGTTGGCGGCCTTGATCGCCATCGACGCCGGGTGGCAGTGCGCGTTGATGGCGCCCACGGAAATACTGGCCGAGCAGCATTTTCGCAAGCTGGTCGGCTGGCTGGAGACCTTGGGCATCGGCGTGGTCTGGCTGACCAGCAGTCACAAGGGCAAGGCGCGCTCAAGGGTGCTTGCGCGTATTGCCGACGGCTCGGCGCAATTGGTGGTGGGAACCCATGCGGTGATTCAAGAAGGCGTCGAATTCAAGTCCCTAGGGTTGGCAGTCATCGACGAGCAACACCGCTTCGGCGTGTTGCAGCGGCTGTCCCTGCGGCGCAAGCTCGCCGGTCAGCTCGAGCCGCATTTGCTCATGATGAGCGCGACGCCAATCCCGCGCACCTTGGCCATGACTTACTTCGCCGACCTCGACGTCAGCACCATAGCCGAGTTACCTCCAGGGCGCACGCCGGTGGTTACCAAAGTCTTCGCTGACCGCCAGCGCGACAACGTGATGGCGCGCGTACGTGAGCAAGTGGCGGGCGGGCGGCAGGTTTACTGGGTGTGTCCGCTCATCGAGGAGAGCGAGACGCTGGACTTGCGCAACGCGACCCAAACGCACCAGCAGTTGGTCGAGGCGCTATGCGTGGGAAGCGATAGCCCCACGGTGGGCCTGCTCCACGGCCGCATGTCTGGCACCGACAAGGCGGCAGTGATGTCGCTTTTTACCGCGGGGCAGATCAGCGTGTTGGTGTGCACCACCGTCATCGAAGTGGGTGTGGACGTGCCCAATGCATCGCTGATGGTGATCGAACACGCCGAGCGTTTGGGGCTGAGCCAATTGCATCAACTGCGTGGCCGTGTCGGGCGCGGGCCGGTAGCCAGTGCTTGCGTGCTGCTCTACAGCGACCCGTTGAGCTTGTCGGCCAAAGCGCGCCTGAAAGCCATGCGAGAGACCAACGACGGCTTTGAGATTGCCCGTCGCGATCTGGAGATACGCGGGCCGGGTGAGTTCATGGGCGCACGCCAGTCGGGGGCCACGCTGCTGCGCTTTGCCGACCTCGACCAGGACGCCGATTTGCTCCAGCAAGCTCGCGCTGCAGCGCCCCGTTTGCTCGATCAACAACCGCAGGCGGCGCGGCAACATGTGGCGCGCTGGTTGGGTAGCAAGGCCGAGTTTCTCAAAGCATGAGCGATCCACGGTGGCGGCACAATCTGACTACTACAGAACAGAGCTTTGTTATGACCCTGACCGAGTTGAGGTATATCGTCGCCGTCGCCCGCGAGCGCCATTTTGGTCGTGCGGCTGAGGCTTGCTTCGTGTCGCAGCCGACGCTCAGCGTGGCGATCAAGAAGCTCGAAGAAGAACTGGACGTCAAACTTTTCGAGCGCGGTAGTAGCGAGGTCAGCGCTACGCCGCTGGGCGCCGAGATCGTGCGCCAAGCGCAAACGGTGATCGAGCAAGCGGCCGCCATCAAAGAAATCGCCAAGCGTGGCAAGGACCCGCTTTCCGGACCATTGCGCCTGGGAATCATTTACACCATAGGCCCTTATTTGTTGCCTGACTTGGTGCGCCAAGCCATCAAGCGTGTACCGCAGATGCCTTTGATGCTGCAAGAAAACTTCACGGCCAAGCTGCTAGAGATGTTGCGCACCGGCGAACTCGACTGCGCCATTTTGGCCGAACCGTTTCCCGAGTCTGGGCTGGCGCACGCGCCGCTCTACGACGAGCCCTTCGTGGTGACACTGCCGCAAACGCACCCACTTGCGCGGCGCAAGGGCATTTCGTCCGAGGAGTTGAAGCAAGAGACCATGCTCTTGCTCGGTACCGGCCACTGCTTTCGCGACCACGTGTTGGAGGTTTGTCCGGAGTATGCTCGTTTCTCCAGCGAAGCCGGGGGCATCCGCAAGAGTTTCGAAGGCTCGTCGCTCGAGACCATCAAGCACATGGTGGCTTCGGGTATGGGCATGACGGTGGTGCCGCAACTCTCCGTGCCCAAGGGCAAGCAACCGCACTTGAGTTTCGTGCCGTTTCGAGCGCCGGTGCCGACGCGCCGCGTAGTGCTGGTGTGGCGACGCAGTTTTCCGCGCTATGAAGCGATCGCCGCGCTGCGCAATGCGGTCTATGCATGCAAGCTCGAGGGGGTGAAGCGCCTGAGCACTTAGCGAACGCCTGCGCGCTGCAGTAGGGCGCGGGCAGCCGCCACCACTTGCGCCGCGGCGTCCGGAGAGTCGCAGGCGACGATGCGGCGCCCCGGAATGCTGCGCAGCCAAGTGAGCTGCCGCTTGGCCAACTGGCGCGTGGCGGCGCTACCGCGCTCCGCCAGCGTCGACAGGTCGTCGCGATCCAGCGCTTCCCAAGCCTGGCGGTAGCCGACGCAGCGCATCGAGGGCATGTCGGCACGAAGGTCGGTGCGCGTCCGCAGACGGCCCACTTCGTTCACCAGGCCGTCGCCGAGCATTTTTGCAAAGCGCCGGTTGATGCGCTCGTGCAGCCAAGCGCGGTCGCTGGGCTCAAGCGCGATCATTGACGGTGGAACGACGCTTGAGGGCCTGCCGCTGTGGTGCAACGACAGCGGTTTGCCGCTGACCCGAAAAACTTCCAACGCGCGTTGGATGCGCTGCGCGTCACCTGGCGGCAGCCGCGCTGCGGTGACCGGGTCCACTTGCTGGAGTTGCGCGTACAGCGCTTGCTGCCCGTCGCGCGCTGCCTGCGCTTGGAGTTCAGCGCGCACCGCAGCGTTGGCGGCTGGCATAGCATCCAGCCCCTCGAAAAGCGCTTTGAAGTACAGCATGGTGCCGCCAACCAGCAACGGAAGGTGGCCGCGCGCAGCGATCTCGGCGATCAGTGCGTTCGCGTCGGCAGCAAACCGAGCGGCCGAATAGGCGAGCGACGGATCGAGGATGTCTATCAGGTGGTGCCGTACCTGTTCGCGTTCGCCCAGGCTGGGCTTGGCGGTACCTATGTCCATATCGCGGTAAACAGCAGCCGAATCGACACTGACGATTTCGACCGGCTTGGTGTCGGCGAACGCTTTCGCTACAGCTAACGCTGCTGCAGTCTTACCCGATGCTGTGGGCCCTGCGATGCAGAGGTAGTTCATTGCAACAGATGTCAGCGCGAGGGGGGCAGCGCGTGTAGCACCACAGCCCAGGCCGACTGCATGCGTGCGTCGCCCGTTCCCGCCACCACCGCGTAGGGCTGGGACATGCGCTGCAAGGCCGCTCGGATGAGCGCATCCACAGGTTCGCGCACATGGGGGCCGTCTCTCTGCACGCCATCGCTTTGCCAGGGCAGGTCCAGCGCAGTCAGCAGCGTGACGTCGCAGCGCCGGTGATCGCGCTCAGCTTGGACGTACAGGCTGGTATCGCTGAACACAAGATCGCTGTAGACAGCGACCATCAGGGCGGTTGTGTCGGCAACTACCAGCGCGTGCGACTCGGCGGCAGTGGTGATGCGCTGCGACTGCTCGCGGGCGATGTCAGTTTGTTCTGCTTGATGCGGAGTGCGCCCGTGTTCAGTGCAGAACTCACGCAGTGCTTCGCTGACGACGACGGCATCGTGTGTCTCGGCGGCGAGCCTTGCCTGCAAAGCCAGCGCCAGCTGCGTTTTGCCGCTGCATTCCGCGCCGACAATGCCAATCACGAAACCGCGTTGCATTGCTGAATGCGCGCCCACGCCCGCCAGCCCCATACCGACATCACGGTGAACACGAAGTACAGCAACAGGGTCAGCCACAGACCTTTGTAAGCGAACAACCCCATGCTGACCACGTTGACCACCAGCCACACCGCCCAGTTCTCAATGTACTTGCGTCCGAGCAGCCACTGGCCGATGATACTGGCAGAGGTCGGAAAGGCGTCCCACCAAGGCACGTCAGTATTGGTGTAGTGGCGCAGAAAAAGCCCCATGGCGGGCCAGGCCAGCGCCAGCGTCGCCAGCAACATCCAACGGCCGCGGGCCGACAACCAGCGCACGCGCAGTGCGCCACCACCAGAGCCAGTGCCGCGCAGCCATTGTCGCCAGCCCCATAGCGCGACCAGCACGAACAAGATCTGCAGGCCAGCCTCGCCGTAAAGCAAGCTGTTCCAGAACAACGCGAAGTACAGCAAGGAACTGACGATGGCCAGCGGCCAAGCAAGCGGGTTAACGCGCATGTTGAACAACACCATCGCCACTGCGAGCACAAACGCCACCAACTCCAACCAAGTGATGGGCGCACGCCAAACGGTGAAAGCGGGGGTGAACAGGGGCTGCATCCATTGCAGCAGCGCGTTCATGGGCAAAAACGGGGCGCGTGGGCGCCTGAATCGGCGGCAGAGATAGGAGGGTGATCTTGTCGAGCGGTTCCGGCTCGCAAACCCAAACGCGCGCCGCAGGTGAAAACTATCGCGACCAGCATCGCGAACTCAGCGCGGTGTCGTTATCTGCACGAGTATTTCGTCGGGTTTGGTCATTCCCAACTCGTAACGGGCTCTCTCCTCGATCATCTCCATGCCTTCCTCCAGGTCGCGCACTTCGGCGACGAGCTGTTCGTTGCGCGCGCGAGCGGCGTCGTTGGCAGCCTCCTGTGCTTGCAGCTTGGCTTCAAGCTCTAGCATGCGCGGAACACCGCCCTTGCCGAACCAGAGCTCGGCTTGCACCAAGACCAGCAAGACCAGCAGAGCAAAGGTGACAAAGCGCATAAGACCAGTCGGCTTGAAAAGAACAAACGATGCTGAGCGGAGCACGGCTTGCTTGACAGGAGTACCGCTCGAAGAAAGCGCGTTGACGCCGCTTCAGTTATCGTTGTCCGAGCGCGGTCGGTATAGTCGTGCTCAGCTCAAGACTCGCTCAACATGCTCGCAAAGCGCATTATCCCCTGCCTCGACGTTACCGGTGGCCGCGTCGTCAAGGGCGTGAACTTTGTGGGCCTGCGTGATGCCGGTGATCCGGTGGAGATCGCTGCGCGTTACAACGATCAGGGCGCCGATGAACTCACTTTCTTGGACATCACGGCCACCAGCGACGACCGAGATCTGTTGCTGCACATCGTTGAGGCGGTGGCTTCACAGGTGTTTATTCCGCTCACCGTGGGCGGCGGCGTGCGAACGGTGGCAGACGTGCGGCGCTTGCTCAGTGCTGGGGCCGACAAAGTGAGCTTCAACTCGGCGGCGGTGGCCAACCCGCAGATCGTTCGCGAGGCTGCTGCGAAGTACGGTGCGCAATGCATCGTTGTTGCCATCGACGCTAAGGGCAAGCTTTCACCTCATGCCGAGGAGGGGCAGGCGGCTCAATGGGAGGTTTATACGCACGGTGGGCGCAAGAACTCTGGGCTAGACGCGGTGGACTGGGCCCGTCAGATGGCCGAGTATGGTGCCGGCGAGATCCTGCTCACCAGCATGGACCGTGATGGCACCCAGCTGGGCTTCGACCTTGAGCTCACACGCGCCGTGAGCGATGCACTCAGTATCCCCATCATTGCCTCGGGCGGCGTAGGCAAGCCGGAACATTTGGTCGACGGCATTCAAAAAGGCCGGGCTGACGCCGTGCTGGCCGCCAGCATTTTTCACTATGGGCACTACAGCATCGCGCAGGCCAAGGCGCTGATGGCCCAGCACGGGATACCGGTGCGGCCATGAGGAGCGTGCGCAGGGTGCCCCCGGGTAAAGTTCGCATCATCGGTGGGCTGTGGAAGCGCAGCAAGCTCTCTGTGTTGGGCCGTCCCGGTTTACGCCCCACGCCTGACCGCGTGCGCGAGACGCTGTTTAACTGGCTGGGGCAGGATTTGAAAGGCTGGCGTTGCCTGGACGCCTTTGCGGGGACGGGCGCGCTCGGCTTTGAAGCCGCCTCGCGCGGTGCCGCAGAAGTGTTGATGCTGGAGACAGACGCACAATTGCAGCGTCAATTACAAGACACCCAGCAGCGCTTGAAGGCCACGCAGGTGCGCATACAGGGCGCGGACGCACTGGCTTGGATGGCACGCGGCGAGGAGTCTCGATTCGAACTCATACTGCTCGACCCGCCGTTTGACGCCGGACTGAACGACAGAGTGCTTGCGGCTGCCGCGCGCTTGCTCGTGCCGGGAGGATTCGTTTACCTGGAAGCACCAGTCGCTGTGCCAGCCGAGGTGTTAGCCACCTACGGCTTGCACCGATACAGACACGATCGTGCCGGCGCAGTGCACTTTGAGTTATTGCACAAATCTGCGGGGTGATGGCCAATCGCTAGACTTCAACACCACGTATGGAGGATCGCTCAATGACTTCTGCGACTCGACTCACCGCCGTTTATCCCGGAACGTTCGACCCGATGACGCTGGGTCACGAGGACTTGGTTCGCCGCGCCAGCCGGTTGTTTGAGCGCCTGATTGTGGCGGTGGCTGCTGGTCACCACAAGAAGACCATGTTCAGTCTTGAAGAGCGGCTGGAGATTGCACAGGAACTGGTGTCCAAGTATCCGAACACCGAGGTGATCGCCTTCCACGGTTTGCTGCGCGACTTTGTGATTGATCAGGGCGGCAAGGTCGTAGTGCGTGGCTTGCGCGCCGTGAGCGACTTCGAATATGAATTCCAGATGGCCGGCATGAACCGCCAGCTCATGTCCGATGTCGAGACAGTCTTTCTGACACCGTCGGACCAGTATCAGTTCGTCTCTGGTACTTTCGTGCGCGAAATCGCGATGCTGGGTGGTGACGTGTCGAAGTTCGTTGCGCCCTCGGTCACGGCTCGTTTGCAAGCGCGCGGACGCGAAGCGGATCAATCTTCCTGATCTGGCCAGCCCATAGCGGTCCTGAGGTTGCGGACGAATACGTCGGTTGTGATATGTGCAAGCGCGTGTGCCCGAATCAAGTCGCCTCGATAACAAGGTTCGGGGTGACTGGTGCGGAATCAAATCAAGGCTCGCCCAGTGACCTAGTGCTGCAAAGCCCCATGCGGCAGAACCAAACCTCAAGCGTGGTTAGCTGAGGTTGGTGCTGGTACGAATTCGTGCTTGGCCAACATCTTTATCCAACGGGGTGGGTTACGCGCCGCCATGAAAGCCTCGTAGTCAACCGTCTTGTCCACGTAGTGCGTTTTATTGCTCAGCATGGCGTCGATGGTTCGCAGCATCTTGTGGGCCAGCGTGATGATGGAGCGTTTATGACCCTTGCGCACGGACAGGGTGTATTGGTCAAGGCGCCATCTTCGTTCGTGCTCAGCGCCACCGCTACGATCGTTCCTTTTTGCATCGGAAACTGACGGTTCGATGGCGTACACGGGTCGCTTTGCTCCCTCTCCCACCGGACCTTTGCATGCGGGTTCGCTGGTGGCTGCGCTGGCCAGTTGGGTCGACGCCAGGGCACACTCGGGCCGCTGGCTGGTACGCATCGAAGATGTGGATACGCCCCGCTGTGTGCCGGGCGCCGACACGCTCATCCTGTCGCAGCTTGCCGCTTGCGGGCTGGCGCCGGACGAAACGCCGGTACGGCAGTCGAAGCGCGGAGCGCTTTACCAGGCTGCTTTATCGTCGCTCATGCAGTCTGGCAAAGCCTACCCTTGCGGGTGCGCGCGGGCCGACATCACGCTGGCGTTGGCGGCTGCAGGCCAAGCGCAGGCCCGACACGCTGAGCGGGTTTACCCGGGCACCTGCCGACCCGAGCGCGGTGGTTTGCGCGGCTGCGAGGAGCGCTCCATCCGCTTACGAGTGGACGAACAAGATGCCGCGGTTGCCTGGGCAGACCGCCGCGTGGGCCAACGGCAGCAGGACGTCGCGCGTGCGGTAGGCGACTACGTACTTCGCCGCGCCGACGGTCTGTGGGCTTACCAGTTGGCGGTGGTGGTGGACGACGCCGCGCAAGGCGTCACGCACGTCGTTCGTGGCGAAGACCTGGCCGACAACACGCCGAGGCAGATCTACCTACAGCGCCTGCTCGGTTTGACTACACCTGAGTATCTGCACACGCCCCTGGTGTTGGGTAGCAACGGCGAGAAGCTTTCGAAAAGCAATTGCGCCGAAGAACTGCAACCGGGGTTAGTGGCCCTCAAATCCGCGCTGTCCGCCCTGGGCCTGCGCGCCGATGCCGGCAGCGTGGACGGGTTGCTCGCCAGCGCAGTGGCGCAGTGGCGTCAGCGCTGGGGCAGGGATAGAAGATGGGCCGCCGAGCTGTCTCTAGATTGAGCGTACCGCCTAAGCGGGCCTGTTATGTGAGTATTTTCTGGCGCCCCCCCCTTTTGCCCCAGCGCTACGCTGGTGGGCGCGAACAATGGTGGGGTCGATCATGGCGTATTCGTTGTTGGCGTCCTGCGCCAAGGCCTCGAATATGCGCTTCCACACCCCGGATTTACTCCAGCGCGAGTGGCACAAGTGCACAACCCGGAAGTCCCCGAAGCGCTCGGGCAGATCGCGCCACGAGATACCCGCTCGATATCGATACAGCACAGCGTCGGCGAACAACCTGTTGTCCCGCGCCGTCATGCCCACATGGCCCTGCCGTCCCGGTAGCAAGTTCTTGATGCGTTCCAATTGCTCCTCCCGCAAAGCATATCAACGTGCAATTCCTTCTCATGCATCGTTGCTACACGAACGCATTTGTGCATTGGATTGATGACAGGCCCTAGGCGCAACCCACAGCAATAGCCAAAGCTTTTGCGAGGCTGAGCCCGGACACAAACAGTCGAGTGGACTGTTTGTGCCTGGCGAAGGATTAAGCCTCTGGCTTGGTGCGGCCTGCAAGGTTTTGCAACGACGCTACGGGGCCAAAGGCGCGGTTTTTATGTGCTGAATAGCGTGCAAGGCTACACCAGCGCTTCGTCGCCGAGCACGCGGTTGACCGCTTGCATCTGCGGCGGTCAAATGTCCTTAGTGTTGTTCGAAGTGGCGTCCCAGTGCGGGTACCAGCGGTGGTAGCGCAGCCACCCGGCTCAGCAGATCGCGGATGCTGGCGGCACCGGTCTTGGCGCGCAAGCTGCCGATCTGACTGCGAACGGTACACACCGCGACGCCATGGCGCTGTGCGATTTCGGCCGGGTCCACGCCGCCAGACAGCGCTTGTAGCACCGAAGTCTCGGCCTGGGTCAACCCGTGACAGCGCGCAAAGCCTTGCACCGACAGCTCCCCGCACGCTTGACGCTTGGAAAGAACCAACGCCGCCGGATGCTGTTCTAGCGCAGCGCCGATGAGTGGCACCACCGCTACCGTCACCTGCTGATCTGCCTGGCCCATCGTGAGCATGCGCCGCAAGCCCCGCCCGCTTGCTGCAGTAACGGCTTCGCGCAATGGAGCAGCGTCTTTGGCGTCTCGCGTCCGCAAGCTGTTGCCCACCAACTGCAGCGGATGGTCGGCCGTGAGCTCTGCTCGCGCCGAGTGGTTGGCATGTGCAACCGTTACTGTGTCTCGTAGCAGTAGGACACCATAGTCAATTTCGTCCAAGGTTGCCGCGAGCCACGCTCCCATCAGTGAACTGGCGCTACGTCTTTCGGGCCCGCCGTAGCCAGCGCGAAAACTGGTATCAGGATTCGACTCAGGCGCAGGGGCGAATATACGAGCCAATGTATATGTGCTGTTAGACATGATAAGTCTCCTTGTGGTGGGGCTGCTAGATGTGCTGCCCAACACCTGAAGGCTAGAAGCCCAGCCCGGCTTTCCCAAGTAAATATGACGACTGAAAGTTGTGATGAATTCACATTCGAGCGCCGGCAACGGAGGCTCCCCGAGCGGCATCCACGTCAAGCGAACCGATGGCCACATTGGGTACAACCCGGTATCGGGGGCAGCCGGTGACTTGTCGTACATCGGCTGCTTCAATGTCGCAGTCGCGTCTTCACTGGGCCACGCCGACCTTGTCTATGGGGCATACGCGCAAAGCTCGCATTGCGGGTGGCCGGGCATTGCAGCTGCTGCGAATGCTCGTTCGTTCTTCCTCCAACATGTCGGACCAACGTCAGGCCGTCATGCCTCGAATACGATCACCGCAACGGTATGGTTACGCTTCAGAGTAGACGGCCGCGAGCTGCGATTTGAACACTTGGCGCGATGTTCCCGCCAATTCAATCAACGCCGTCTGACTTGGCGAGTTTGATTGTCGTCGAATCCCATGCTAACTTTTCGATCGCGAGCACACGTTGCTTTCCACGCTGTGTCCGGTCAATCCGACCGCCCAACTTTTTTGCAATTGGACGCACCTGAGCGCGCCGCAGCGCGGCACGGTCTGGTGTGTAGTGTTGGCACGCAAATGGTGAGGTATAGCGTAGGTACGCAGGTCAATGGTCA
>JAOTTZ010000430.1 GCA_029864165.1 Burkholderiaceae bacterium | reverse complement strand
GCCGCTGTGGTGAGCAGCGCCCATTCGATGGGCTCGGCCCCATCGGGTGTGTCCACCTCCTGCGCGAGCACCATCTGAACCGGCAGACGAGCAAGCCCAGGCTTGGACTTCGGTGGACACAAGGTCACTGCAGCAAAGCGGATCGCGAGTTTGGCCACGCGCGCCGGACGATTCTTCTGGCGCGGCAGCTCGATGGGTTGATAGCCGCTCACAGGCTTGGCCCGGATCGTCTCGAACAGCCGTTCTTGTTCGTCCTGCACTTTGCGGTCGTGCACCGCACGCACCAGCAGCTTGGGGCCGTTTGGCTCGCGCAGCGCCTGTTCAAAGAGCTCGTAGATGTCGGCTTCCCGGTCCCCCACGCTCACCAGTTGGACCTGCGGATTACGCTGCTGCACCTGTGCCACCGCCTGATAGCTCTTGATCCAGCGGTAGCTCTCCTTGTCTTGGATCGGCAAGGCGTGCCGCTTGGCCTTCTTGCCGAACTCCTGCGGGTCGCGCGCCCAACACTGCGCATCGACGAAACCCAACGGCACGCCTTGCACCGTCATCGCCAGAGTGCTGTGCAGATGCAAGCCTTGCGCCCCTTCCGCTGTGGTGCCGATCGGCCCCAGCCCGTCTATCGTCTCGAGGGCGCTGTAGTTCACGGTGGTGGTGTCTTGCGGCACCAGCACAACCGAACCCTCACCCATCTCGCTGATACGCTGTTCAGTGGCGGCATAGTGCGGCTGCAACAAGGTCTCGAACTCGACGTCCTCGTTGGCCAGGAAACGATAGGCAGCTTGCGTCTTGCTCACGCTCTCACATGCTTCGGGAATGTCGGCCATGGGACGGGCCCAAAAATCACGCGCCATTGTCATCAGCCGCTCGGTCAGCCGCGCGCTCAGGCGGCAGCGGCCGAATTCCTCTTGCGCCCAGTCTGCCGGTGCTCGCGTGGGCATCGTGGGCATCAGGCGCGGTAACTCCAGCGGCGCCGTCAAGACTTTGCGCCAATTGCGCTGCAGCGGATACACGAACACATGCTTGCGCCCGACTTGCGCCTGCCGCGTGCGATCCTGCCGGCCTCGTCCTTCGGTCAACCCCAGTTCGACCCAGTTGGCCGCGCGGTAGCACGTGCCTCGGTAGCGGCTGCTGTCGACAAACGTCTCCACCAGTACGGGGCTGTGGCCATAGCGCTGTTGCCAGTCTGCGGCCAACTGGCGCGTCGCAAGACCCAGCACATGCGAAGCCAGGTGCGGCACCTGCACCGAAGGCAATATCAAGAACCTGCTGTTCATTGCAATCTTGGGCAAGCGCGCCGACCGCGTCGCCTCGCTCCAGCCGATCCACTCGTCGCGCACTCCCAGCCGCCAGGCCGCCGCGCTAAAGCTCAGCCCTCCAAGCCATCCTTGCTCGCAACGGATCAAGTACCGCAGCTGCGCCCCGCACAACGGCCCATCTCCCAGTGGGTGGTGCGCCTTCATCATCGCTCGCCAAACGCGCGAGCGCGCACGCTCGCCGTTGACCAGCACCAGTTCGATATCACCCAGTCGCTGCAGCGTCGTCTTCAGCTGCAGCCATGGCTCCTCACCACTCGCATCCGCATTCGCCGCTTCACCCGGTGCGAAGCTCACCGGCCTGGCCGGCGGCAATTCGATCACACCACGTCGCTCGAGCTTGACCAGCAGCGCTCGGCAACTCGACGCCTTCGCTCGGCCCGCCGCATCCTTCCAATTCAGCCACTCGCACACCAGTCGGGACAAACCGCATCGCGTCAGGCCCGCCGTATCGCGCACCGCCTGCCCAATACGATCAAAAATCTCGTCGGTGAACTCCCGTTGCGCTACGTGCATGCGCAAAGAGTAGCGGAAAACTTTCCGCGTGTCCAGCACTATTAAAGGTCAGCCCCTGAACAGGGGGGGGGTTGACACGCTGAGTGAGGGCGCGGAGCATGCCCACTCGCTTTGTGCGGAAATTATCGGCAGAGCGCGCCTTCAAGAGGAGACAGGACTATGCGAGCGTGAACGCATCGCATAGACCCGACCTTATTTATTAACGGAAATCTTTGAAGAAAATGGAGATCACGATGAAAAAGTATCTAGTAGCAATTGCGTTCTTGCTGGTATCTCACTTATAACCTTACGTCCATGCGCATCGTTACCATCGATGGCGACCACGTGGCGTCTGGCACCGATACTTTCGCTGTTAACCCATTCTCCAGCTCTATTGAAAACTTAGCCGTCGCGGACAATCTCGCGGCTGGACTGTACGCGATCGCAGTATCGGGTAGCGGAAATCGGAGCTTTCAGCCCGACCGACAGCCCGCTTTCGACATCGGCGATTTCGCCACCCGTATACAAGTTTTGCACCCCACACTTGTCCCCGAAGTCCCAGAACCCGACACGTACGCCCTCATGCTCGCAGGTCTTGGGTTGGTGGGTTTTGCGGCACGTCGTCGCAAGACCGCATAACTAAAACATCACGTTGAGCCACAGAAGGATGCTCTTCTGTGGCTTTTCGCTTTTTTGCGTTTGCTGCACTGCACGTCGCTGTCGCAAAACTTACCCTCTGTGCGCCAAAGCCCGC
>JAOTTZ010000429.1 GCA_029864165.1 Burkholderiaceae bacterium | reverse complement strand
CGGCAAAGAGATCAATCCCATCGAAATCACGGCGGCTGCCACGACCCCGGTGCTCGCCGCGAGCAAGGCGCCGACGACAACGACGGCGATAGCCAGGCCGCCACGCACCGGCCCGAACACCTGGCCTACCGTTTCCAGCAAGTCTTCGGCCAGCCGCGACCGCTCTAGAACGATACCCATGAGGGTGAAGAAAGGGATGGCGAGTAATGTGTCGTTCTGCATAATGCCGAACACTCGCAAGGGCAAAGCTTGAAACAGATTAGCGCCGAACAGGCCCGCTTCCACGCCAATGAATCCAAACAGCAGTCCGGCAGCGGCCAGGCCGAAAGCGACGGGTATGCCCGACAGCAGAAGTATCAAGAGGCCCGCAAACATCAGCGGGACGAAGTGTTGCGCGAGGAAAGTAGCTTGCATTGACCTCGATAGTCCCGAGCTTACGAGGCCGATTCTTCAGCGCGCGGTTTCTCGTTGGGCTGGCGGGTTTGCGCGCTCAGCGGCTCGGGAATCAGTCCCCGCAGGAAGGCGATGCGTTTGATCAGCTCGGACACGGCCTGTAGCAGCAAAACGGCAAAGCCCATTGGAATCAGCGCGTAGGCCGGCCAGCGCACCAGGCCCCCGGCGTTTTGCGACATTTCGCCCGAAACCCACGCGTTAGCAAGCAAGGGCCAACTCAGGCCGATAAAAATGATGCAGAGTGGAAAGACGACGACAACGATGCCGATGCCATCGATCCAGGCATTGCTGCGTTTGGATAACCTGGAGGAGACAAGGTCAATCCGCACATGCGCGTTGCGAAGAAAAACATAGCCGCCACCGAGCAGAAACACAGCTGAGAACAAATACCACTGAATTTCCAGCCACGAGTTCGAACTGATGTTGAACGTTTTGCGAAAGATGGCATTGCCGGCGCTGATCAACACCGCGGCCAGTACCAGCCAACGAACCAGTTGACCCATGTGGTCATTGAACTGGTCGATGCGGTTCGATAGCTTGAGCGCTGAGCGCAACATGAATCTCACGAACAACGTGCCTCGCTAATAGTTGGGGTTTGCCCTTGTTGAGTCACAGGGAGAAGCACCGCGCCCATGACGTGTGATCGGCTTCAAGTACGCTCGATACGCGCAAATGCTGAGTGGTTATGAATGGATTCGAAATTCTCACCTTCGACGCTGTAGCACCCGACACGCGAATCTGCGTTGAGACGCAGCGCGACATCGCGTACCAGGTCTTCGACAAACTTGGGGTTCTCGTAGGCGTGTTCGGTGATCCACTTTTCATCGGCACGCTTGAGCATAGGCCAGATTTCGCTGGAGGCGTTGTCTTCAGCCAGGCGTACCAGTTCGCTCCATCCAATATCTTGCAGTTGTTCGACCCGAATCGTGACGTGAGCGCGTTGGTTATGAGCGCCGTAATCGGCAACCTCCTTCGAGCAGGGGCACAGGTTCTTCACAGGTACCACCACTTCGGCCCAAAGCGTGGTGCGACCGTGGTCATGAGCTTCGGCGGTCCAACAACCCTGATATTCGAGCAAACTTTCGACACCAGACTCCGGGGCTTTCTTGCGAAGAAAAAACGGGAAGCTTGCTTCGACGCGGCCCTGGTTCGCGTGCAGCCTTTGCAGCATGTCGCCGAGCCGGGCGCGAAGTGTCGGCGCATCGAGTGGGGCATCAAAGGCATTCAGCCACGCAACGAAGCGCGACATGTGGGTACCCTTTTGCTCGGCAGGGAGCGCGACCGAGAGCGACCACCTCGCTACAGTTGCCTGCACCTGGTCGTCGGTGCGCAAACGTATCGGGTAGCTCAGGCCCTTGACGCCCACGCGTTGAATAGCGAGGTGACGGGCGTCTAGCCCGCTCTGCGGGTCGGGAATGTGCAGCGAAGCAATGTTTTTTTTCACGCGGCTGACTCAGCATTGCAACGCCAGCGGTGCAATGCCGTACGGTGTGAGGCGCGCATGGTTCAGCGACGAACCGCGTGCCGAATCAGGACGGGGCTGGAGCCGAAGCGTTTGAGGATAGCCTGTTCGATACCGGCAGCGTCGAGTCGGCAGTGGGCCAGCAACAGCGCCGGGTCACCGTGCTCCAGGAACTCGTCGGGCAAGCCGAGCGACAGCACCGGTACTTCGATGCCGGCGCTCTGGAGCGCTTCCAGCACAGCGCTGCCGGCGCCGCCCAATACGCAGCCTTCTTCGACGGTGACGATGGCGTCGTGACTGCGTGCGAGGTCAGCGATCAGCTCGACATCGATCGGTTTGACGAAGCGCATATTGGCCACGGTCGCGTCCAAGCGCTCGCCCGCGTCGAGCGCAGGGTACAGCAGCGTGCCGAAAGCGAGGATCGCGACGCGTCGGCTGTGGCTGGAAGATTGGCGACGGACCTCGCCCTTGCCAAAGGGGATGGCCGTCATGGCCGATTGCACTTCGACGCCAACACCACTACCGCGAGGGTAGCGAACGGCGGTCGGGTGGTCTTTTAAAAAGGCGGTGTACAACATTTGCCTGCATTCGTTCTCGTCGGCCGGTGTCATGACTGCCATGTTTGGAATGCAGCGCAGGTACGCAATA
>JAOTTZ010000030.1 GCA_029864165.1 Burkholderiaceae bacterium | reverse complement strand
GGCAAGTTCCTTGTCACGCTTGGAGAACTCGGTCTCAAGTTTTCTCTGCGCCGCCTTGGCCGGCAACGACTCTCGCAGCACGCGATCGCTGTTGACATAGCCGATCTTGACTCCCTGCGCCTGCACCCCCCATGCGGCAAGCACAAGCAAACAAGCCAATAAACCCGATTTGACGAAAAAGAATTTCATTAGAACGCGGTCCCGATCTGGAATTGAAGTCGCTGAATTCTATCGCCTGGCCGCTTGCGGATGGGGGTGCCAAAACTCAGCTTGAGTGGGCCCACGGGAGACAACCAACTCAACCCAATGCCGGCTGATGCGCGCAAACTGTTAAGTTCGACTGTTTCGGACTCGCCCCAGACATTGCCTGCGTCGACGTAGCCAAAAAGGCGCAAGGTGCGGTCGTTGCCCGCACCCGGCACAGGCACGTAAAACTCGCCATTGAAGTTGACCCTGCGCGTGCCTCCAATGTACGCGCCGGTCACATCGACCTGGCCCAATGAGCCTTGGTCAAAGGCGCGCACCGACCCCAACCCGCCACCAAAAAAGTTCTTAAAGATGGGATAGTCTCGGCCACCCAGCCCTCTGCCCCAACCTACCTCGGAGTTAAAGGCAAAGGTGTACTGCTTGGTCAGCGGCCAGTACTGTTGGTACTGTGCGTTGACACGCAGATACTTGGCGTCGCCAGCCACCGACCAGTCCGCATTGACACGCTGGTAGCTACCTGCGTTGGGAACCAAAGCACTGTCACGGTCATCGCGCGACCAACCCACGGTCAACGGCATCGAGCTGCTGACTTCGCCGAACTCGCTCTTGTACAGCCTATAGATCAAAGGCAGACCGGTATCGCCGCGGATTTCGGTACGCTCGTAGCCAATGCCCATGAAAACGGTGTCGTACTCGCTGAACGGAATTCCAAAACGCACTGAGCCGCCCGGCGTGACGAGCTTGTAATCCTCGCCCTGGCTGTTGATCGGCCTGGACGTGCGGTAGTAAAGGTCGATAGCGCGCGAGACACCGTCAGTGGTGAAGTAAGGGTCTACCGTACTCAGCACCAACAGCCGGCTCGACTTGCTGGTGTTGACTTCGATACCCAGATAGTTGCCGGTACCAAAGACGTTGTCTTGTTTGACCGACGCGGTCAACACCAGTTTGTCGGCGCTGGAAAAGCCCGCACCGATCAAGAGATTGCCGGTCGGCTTTTCCTTCACGTTGACCGTCAGGTCGACTTGATCAGGCGAGCCGGATACTTCGGCCGTATCGATGGCGACTTCACTGAAGTAGCCGAGCCGATCGACCCGGTCGCGCGACAGCTTGACCTTGCGACCGTCGTACCAGGCGGCCTCGAGTTGACGGAACTCGCGACGCACGACCTCATCACGGGTGCGACTGTTGCCCGCAACGTTGATGCGGCGCACGTACACGCGGCGCAGCGGATTCGCCCGCAGTACCACGACGACTTGGCCCGTATCACGGTCGATCTCGGGTTGTGCTTCAACGCGTGCAAAGGCATACCCAAAGGTGGCAAACAAATCAACGAAGTCGCTCGTGGTTGCGGCTACGGTCTCAGCGCGATAGGGTTCGCCGGGTTTGATGCGAACCAGCGTCTTGAACTTGTCTTCCTTACCTAAAAAGTCGCCCTCCAGCTTGACGGCGGTGACGGTATAGACCTGCCCCTCGCGGATGTTGACGGTGATAGCGATTTCCTGCTTGTTGGGCGAGAGAGTTACCTGCGTCGACTCGATGATGAACTCCAGATACCCGCGATTGAGGTAGTAGGCGCGCAAAGTCTCAAGGTCGGCGTTGAGCTTGGCGCGCGAATAGCGGTCTGACTTGGTATAGAAGGTCAGCCAACCGCTGCTCGTGAGGTCGAACAAGCCCTTGAGTGTTCGTTCTGAGAATGCCTGGTTGCCGACGATACGGATTTCGGTGATGTGCGCCACCTCGCCTTCGCTGACGGTGAACGTCACGTTGACACGGTTGCGTTCTTGCGGCGTGATCGTGGTCACCACCTCGGTGCCGTAATAGCCGCGCGCGAGGTATTGACGCTTCAACTCCTGCTCGGCGCGGTCGGCCAGGGCCTTGTCGAACGGAAGACCATCGCCAATACCAAAATCTCTCAGCGACTTTCCCAGTTGATCTTTGTCGAATTCTTTCAAGCCGGTGAAGTCGATGCGGCCCACGACCGATCGCTCGTCCACGATCACGACGACGACATCGCCGTCGATATCAATACGCACGTCCTTGTACAACCCGGTGGAAAAAAGCGCACGCAGGGCCGCCGCGCCCTTTTCATCGTTGTAAGTATCGCCAACGCGAAAGGGCAGCGCAGCGAATACGGTACCAGCGTCCGAGCGTTGCAGACCTTCGACACGTATATCTTTGAGCACAAAGGGTTCCACGCCCCAGGCAAGGCCGGCCCACAGCGCCAAAGAAAACACTAGGCACGCGACGCTGGCGTGAAGCTTCTGCAAGCAAGTTCTTGGAATGCGCATGCGGAGGGAAGTCAGTACAGGCTCAGTAATCGGGCCACATCGTTGTAGAGCGCCAGCGCCATGAGCATCATCAAGACTGCAACCCCCGCGCGCTGCAAGTACTCTAGCCAAGCGCCCGAAACCGGCCGCCCTGTTATCGCTTCAAAAAGATAATACATCAGGTGCCCACCATCGAGCATGGGCAGTGGCAGGAGGTTGAGTACACCCAAGCTGACACTCACAATGGCCAAAAAGCCCAGATAGTAGGCCAAGCCCAGGCGTACCGATTGACCAGCGTAATCGGCGATGGTTAGCGGCCCACTCAAGTTTTTCAGCGATGCGTCACCGATCACCATCAGCGAAAACATCTTGAGCGTCAGCGCCGACATCTCCCAAGTGCGCCGAAATGCCCGCGTCACGCCTTCTATCGGCCCATAGCGCACCGTCACCATTTCGGGTGTGCGCCCGATGTACGCCTCGATGCGGCCGACGCGTGCGGAGCCCTCTACAACCACCATGGGTTGCACGGTCACATCCAGCACTTGCGTATCCCGCTCAACGCGCCATTGCATGGCGGCAGCGGTTTGCGTCTTGGCCGAGGCACGGATCAACTCGCGCAGCTGTGAACCGTCGACAATGTCGATGCCATCGACACTGAGCACTTGGTCGCCCGCGCGCAACCCCGCCTTGTCAGCCGGACCGTCGGGCTTGAGTGAACTGAGCACCGGCGCGCTGTAGGGCCCGCCGATGCCGATACGTTGCACCAACTCGGCATCGATGTCGCCGGCATCCAGCCGATCGGTTTCAAGCACCAGTTGCCGACGCGCCCTACCGGCCGAGTCGGTGACGCGCAAATAGCTCCGCTGGCCGCCCACAACAGCCTGTGTGAGTTCCCAGCGCAAGTCGGTCATAGAGCGCACTTCGCTCCAATCCTCGCCATTATTTGAGATTTCGCGCACCCAGTCGCCCGAACGCAGCCCTGCGCTATCGGCAACGCTGCCGGCCACTGGCAGGCCGAGAACCGGCTTGAACTCGTCAACGCCTATCCAGTGTGCCGTTGCGTACAACAACACTGCCAGCAGCAAGTTGGCGGCCGGGCCCGCGCAGACGACGGCCGAGCGTTGCAGCAAGGGTTTGCGGTTGAAAGCGCGGTGCAGCTCATGCGTCGGCACTGCGCCCTCGCGCTCGTCGAGCATGCGCACATAGCCGCCGATCGGCAACATCGAGACGACGAACTCAGTGCTGTCTGGCGTCGACTGGCGCCGCCAGATCACGCGCCCAAATCCGACCGAAAACCGCAGTACCTTGACGTTAAACGCGACGGCCACCCGGTAGTGCCCATACTCGTGGATGACGATCAGCACGCTGAGCGTCAGGATGAAGGCAAGCAGGGTGATCATGCAGCCAGCCTCCTGACCTGAAGCACCGCCTCGCGCCGGGCCAGGGCATCCAACGCCAGCAGGCCGTCGATCGATGTGGCGCCGGCAGGCTGCACGGCGTCCAACGTAGCAGCGTTGACGGCGTGAATCTGATCAAAACGAATCGTGCACCCAAGAAAGGCCGCTACCGCCTCTTCATTGGCCGCGTTGAGTATCGTCGCGCCTCCTGCTGGGCCGCGCAAGGTGTCCCAAGCCATTTGCAGGCTGGGAAAGCGCCGCGGGTCGGGTTCTTCAAAGCTGAGCTGGGCCATCGTGCTGAGGTCGAGCACTTCGCCGCCCGATTCGATACGCTCGGGGTAAGCCAATCCGCATGCAATCGGCACGCGCATGTCGGGAGTGCCCAACTGCGCCAGCACAGAACTGTCTCGGTAAGCCACCATCGAATGCACGATGCTCTGGGGGTGGATCACAACACGAATCTGCTCGGGTGCCAAACCAAACAGCCAATGTGCTTCTATCACCTCCAGCGCCTTGTTCATCATCGTCGCCGAATCAACGGAAATCTTGCGCCCCATCACCCAGTTCGGGTGCGCGCAGGCCTCATCGGGCGTGACATCGCCCAGCGTCGACGGGTCACGGTCGCGAAACGGCCCCCCAGAGGCGGTGAGCACAATATGAGCGATTCGGTCCACCCAACACGCGCGATCCTCGGGCAGGCACTGGAAGATGGCCGAGTGCTCGCTATCGATGGGCAACAACTGTGCACCGCCTTCGCGCACTGCCTGCATGAAGAGCGCCCCTCCCACCACCAGCGCTTCCTTGTTGGCCAACAACAAACGCTTGCCCGCGCGCGCAGCGGCAAGGCATGGGATCAACCCGGCAGCGCCGACAATGGCGGCCATCACCACTTGCACGTCAGGATGGGCCGCCACCTCGGCCAATGCGGTTGCACCGCACAGTACTTCGGTGCGCAACCTCGCCGCCTTCAGCCCATTGCGCAGGTAAGTGGCCTGCTCCGCGCCAGGCAACACCGCAAAACGAGGGCGCCACTGAATACATTGCGCCAGCAGCTCATCAACGCGACCGTGGGCGGTCAACGCAAAAGCCTGGAATCGCTCAGGGTGACGGGCCATCACGTCCAGCGTGCTGGTGCCGATGGACCCGGTGGAGCCCAGGATGCAAACCTGCGTCATGGTGCCCATGGTGCGCGTCTCAGGCCGTCAGCCCCGTGAAGTACTGAACACCAGGGCCAGCGGGAAGACAGGCAGCAGTGCGTCCACACGGTCGAGCACACCGCCGTGGCCTGGCAGCAGAGCGCTGCTGTCCTTGACCCCCGCACTGCGCTTGACGACCGATTCCACGAGGTCACCGACGACACTCATGGCCGACAAGAACAACAGCGTCAACACCGCGTGGGCGATTCCCAATCCGTCAGCCAACTCACTGTACAGGCTCAAAGAATCGACCGGTATACGCCGGTCTATCACCGTGCACCAGAACCAACCCAGCAGCAGCACGCCAGCCATGCCAGACCACACGCCTTCCCAACTCTTGCCAGGGCTGATCGCTGGCGCCAGCTTGTGCCGCCCGAAAACGCGGCCTCCGAAATAGGCCGCAATATCGGCCACCCAAACCAGGCAGAACACCGAAAGTACGTAGTTGATGCCGCGCGTTTTGGCGTGTGCAAGGGCAAGCCAAGCCAGCGCCAGCAGCACTACGCCCGCCAACAGACGTAGCACCATCAGGCAGCTGCGCCAGCCGTTGGGCCCGTGGCGGATCACCCATGCACCACCACCCACCCACACAACCATCGGCAACCACCACGCCCACGCGGGCGGCACGGCGAGCCAACCGGCCGCTAACGCGACCAAACACAGCCCTAATACCAAGGCAGAAATAGACAGCGCCGGCAAAGTACCCAAGCCGTTGAGCCGCCCCCACTCCCAACCCGCGGCGCCGATCAGCGCAAGCGTTAGCAACGCAAACAGCCACGGATTGCGCACCCACAGCGCCGGCAACAGCAGTACCAACAAGCTCACAGCGGTGATGACACGCTGCTTGAGCATGCTCAAACTGCCACCTGACGAGTCACCGCTGGCATCGCTGGCTCGTGCACTTCGCCGAAGCGGCGGTCGCGCTGAGCGTAGGCGGCTATGGCCGCGTCGAGCTCACTGCTCCCGAAATCGGGCCAAAGGCAATCGCTGAAAAAAAACTCCGCGTAAGCGGTCTGCCAAAGCATGAAATTGCTGATGCGCACCTCGCCGCCGGTGCGGATGAACAGGTCTGGGTCCGGCGCGTAGCTCATTGCCATGTGTCTATCCAGCACCGCCTCGTCGATCTGCTGCGGCGTCAGTCCCGCTTCGACAACCCGGCGGCAAGCCTGCACGATGTCCCAGCGCCCACCGTAGTTAAACGCCACGGAAAGCGCGATTTTGGTGTTGCCGGCGGTGGCGGACTCCGCCTCATCCCACGCCGCACGTACGGCCCCCGAGACGTGACTGCGGTCACCAACGATGCGGATGCGAACACCCGCACCGGCCAGCTTAGCGAGATGGCTAGACACAGCTGCCAGCACCAGATTCATCAGGCCCGAGACCTCTTCGGTCGGTCGTTTCCAGTTCTCCGACGAAAATGCGAATACGCTCAGGTACTCGATCCCACGGTCGGCGCAGGCGCCAACGGTTCGCATCAGGGCGTCCACGCCGACCTTGTGTCCATACACGCGCGGCAAGAAGCGTTTGCGTGCCCATCTACCGTTGCCATCCATCACAATGGCGACATGGCGCGGCACGCCGGATGTCACCCGCGCAAGGTTGCTCGTCTGCTCACTCATAGGCAGCATGCCACCGAGGCTTGCTCAAGTCGGCACCAGAATTGCAAGGCTAGAGCTATCAGGGGTTTTAGACACAACGAGTAGCTCGGATTCAGACCGCCAAGACCTCGGCTTCTTTGGCGGAGGTCAGCTTGTCTATTTCACCGATAGTGCGATCGGTCAGCTTTTGCAACTCATCGAGTGAGCGGCGCTCATCGTCTTCGCTGATTTGCTTGTCCTTCGTCAGCTTTTTGGCCTGCTCGTTGGCATCGCGCCGCACACTACGCACTGCGATCTTGGCTTCTTCGCTGGCGTGGCGCACCACCTTGGTCAGATCGCGACGACGCTCTTCGGTCAGTGCCGGCATCGGCACACGCAACAAATCGCCCTGCGCGGCAGGGTTCAGGCCCAGGTCGGACTCCCGTATCGCCTTCTCGATTTTCGCCCCCATCCCCTTTTCCCAGGGTTGCACGCTGATCGTGCGGGCGTCGAGCAAGGTGACGTTGGCAACCTGACTGATAGGCAGCATGGACCCGTAGTACTCGACCTGCACTTGGTCGAGTATGCCCGGATGCGCACGGCCGGTCCGGATCTTGGTCAACTCCGACTTGAATGCTTCGACCGCACGCTCCATCTTCTGTTCAGCGGTCTTGCGGATCTCAGTGGTTTCCATGTTAGAGCCTCATACGTGGACCAGTGTGCCCTCATCCTCGCCGGTCACTACACGCTTCAGCGCACCGGCCTTGAGGATACTGAACACCCTAATGGGCAGATTCTGATCGCGACAGAGCGCAAAAGCAGTGGCGTCAAGCACCTGCAAGTTCTTGCTGATGGCTTCGTCGAAGGTGATACTCGAGTACCGTGTCGCTTTCGCGTCCCGCCGTGGATCGTCAGAGTACACGCCATCGACCTTGGTCGCCTTGAGCATGATCTCGGCACCAATCTCGGCACCGCGCAATGCAGCAGCTGTGTCGGTGGTGAAGAACGGATTTCCGGTCCCGGCGGCAAATATCAACACCTTGCCTTCTTCAAGGTACTGCAACGCCTTGGGACGCACATAAGGCTCGACCACCTGCTCAATGGCAATGGCCGACATCACGCGCGCGATGATGCCCTCCTGGCGCATCGTGTCGGCCAGCGCCAGCGCGTTCATCACGGTGGCCAGCATGCCCATATAGTCCGCAGTCGCGCGGTCCATGCCAACGGCACCTCCTGCCACGCCGCGAAAAATATTGCCACCGCCGATCACCACCGCCACTTCCACGCCGAGCTTAGTGACCTCTTGCACCTCACGCACCATGCGCACGATGGTCGCGCGGTTGATACCGTAGGCGTCTTCGCCCATCAAGGCTTCGCCGGAAAGCTTGAGCAAAATACGCTTGTATTGAGGCATGGGTGGCAATGAAGCAGGGTCTTAGCCGGCCTTGGCTGCCGCGACTTGAGCAGCCACCTCGGCGGCGAAATCTTCGTCCTTCTTCGCGATGCCCTCACCCACCACAAAAACGGTAAAGCCCTTGAGCTTCGTATCCGCGGCCTTGAGCATCTGCGCGACGGTCTGTTTGTCATTTTTGACAAAAGTCTGATCGTAGAGGCAGACTTCCTTCAGGAACTTCTGAACGGCGCCCTCGACACGTCGAGCCACAATCTCAGCCGGCTGCGGTGTCTTGCCATCGGCCACGGCCTTGGCGCTGTCTTCGGCAGCCTTCAACGTGGCTACGTGACGCTCTTTTTCGATCAACTCGGCAGACACTTCTGCCGCCGACAGTGCCGCCGGCTTCATCGCGGCCACGTGCATCGCCACATCTTTTGCCGCCACGTCGTCACCGACGTATTCGACCACCACGCCGATGCGCGTACCGTGCAGATATGTCATCAACTTAGCGTCACCCGAGAAACGCTTGAACCGGCGGATGGAGATGTTCTCGCCTATCTTGCCGATCAACGCCGTGCGTCGGGTTTCGACGTTGACGCCATCGAGATCGAGCGCCGACAAGGCCGGCACATCTACCGGGTTTTGCTTGGCGACGATTTCAGCGAGCGCTTTTCCAAAGCCCAGAAAATCTTCGTTCTTGGCGACAAAATCGGTCTCACAATTGAGCTCTATCATCGCGCCGGTGTTGCCGCTGACGAACACCGAAACGATGCCTTCTGAAGTCACGCGGGACGAGGCCTTGCTGGCTTTGCCGCCAAGTTTGACCCGTAACAGCTCTTCGGCCTTGTCCAATTCGCCCTGTGCCTCGATCAACGCCTTCTTGCACTCCATCATTGGCGCGTCGGTCCTGGCGCGCAGCTCACCCACCATGCTCGCGGTAATCTCGGCCATCTAGTAAATCTCCGTCATGCTCGCTGGCCAACGCCAGGCGCAGCCACAATCAATAAATTCCGGCTCCAGTTGAAAAAAGGGGCTCTGGTAGCCCCTTCTCATTGCTTCGGTGCGCAATCTGCAACTCACGCTTCGTCGCTGACTTCCACAAACTCATCGCCCTCGGCACCGATGGCCTGTACGAGTTCGTTCGACGCGTTAGCCTTGCCGTCGAGCACCGCGTCGGCCACAGCCTTGGCATACAAAGCCACCGCCTTGGACGAGTCGTCGTTGCCGGGAATCACGTAGTCGATGCTGATCGGCGAATGGTTGGAGTCGACAACGCCGACGATCGGAATTCCGAGTTTCTGGGCTTCCAAAATAGCAATCTTGTGGTAGCCGACATCGATCACGAAAACGGCGTCCGGCAGCGCAGTCATATTCTGAATACCGCCAATGTCTTTCTCCAACTTGGCCAATTCACGCTCGAACATCAGCGCCTCTTTCTTGATGCGCAAATCGGTGCCGGCCTCGGTCTGGGCCTGCATCTCTTTCAATTTCTTCAGCGAAGCCTTGACAGTCTTGAAGTTGGTCATCGTGCCTCCCAACCAACGCTGATCGACATAAGGCATACCGCAGCGCTTGGCTTCGCTGGCGATGACTTCGCGCGATTGGCGCTTGGTGCCGACCATCAAAATGGTGCCGCGGCGCGCGGCCAGTTGGCGTAGGAACTTCATCGCCTCGGCGAACAGCGACTGTGTCCGCTCCAGATTGATGATGTGGATCTTGTTGCGGTGGCCGTAGATGTACGGCGCCATCTTGGGGTTCCAGAAGCGCGTCTGGTGTCCGAAGTGAACACCGGCTTCCAGCATCTCACGCATGCTGACAGTCATGTAATTACCGAAAGTTGATCCAAAAAACCCCGCGTGCATTGCGAGCCGCACCGCCTATTTTGCCGGTCAAACCGCTGCGACAGCTTTCAAAGCCTAGGGGCACAACTGCTCAATCAGGCACCTCTTTGCCGCCGCTTGGCCTAGCACCATCGCTTGCGGGCAAACATCCTAAGCAGATCGCTAATATTATCACGCATCAACCGCGCGAAGGCGAGGTCGCCTTCGCTACCTGTAGCCCGCGCTGTGTAGCGAAATTGACACGCTGCGAAGGTGTTCCCCAAGTCGCGAATGCGCGCGACAAGGAAAACGGTGCAGCGCCTGCGGCTCAACCGGATGACGACAAGCGAATGAAATCCGTTGCTATGCGGGCGCGAATGAGTGGAGTGCCGTACTGTCAGCCGGCAACGCTGCTTGCCGGCGTGGCGCGCCGTCCCGGCGTTACGTCCGAGAACGAAGGTGCCGCTTCTGCCGACGACGGCCGCTTCAATCTACTGGC
>JAOTTZ010000428.1 GCA_029864165.1 Burkholderiaceae bacterium | reverse complement strand
CGGTGCGGGCAGGACGTTTGCGCGCTCCCGTTCTCGTGCTGGACTTCGAGCAGGCCCTCAGCAAGAGTGAGCGGTCCGAGCAAGACGGCGCAGCGCCAATGCGCATGGGCGCGTCCAACGTAGGAGCACGCGTGGCTGCCAGCCTGGGTCAATTGGTCGCGGTGGCGCCGGTCTTTGAGGCTGCGCTGGATGTGCCCTGCGGCGGTGTGCTGTTTGCGCTGCCGGCGCTGCTGGCGGTTGGATTGCTCGACGGCGCCGAGGATCATCTCAAGCTGCCTGAGGGCTACTACGGGCTGGACAGCCTGTTGTTGCTGTGCGCCTTCATGGCCTTGGCGCGGCTCGAATCGGTGGAGGCCTTGCGCTATCGCGCCCCCGGTGAATGGGGCAACCTGCTGGGTCTTGACCGGATACCCGAGGCACGCACCCTGCGCGAGAAGGTGCGCCTGCTCTCCGAGCATGATCAGCCGCAGAGGTGGGGCCAGGCGCTGAGTAAGCGCTGGATGCATCAGGAGCCTGACCAGGCCAGCGTGTTGTACATCGACGGTCATGTCCGCGTGTATCACGGTCGACAGACCGAATTGCCCAAGCACCACGTGACGCGCCAGCGGCTGTGCTTGCGCGCCACCACGGACTACTGGGTCAACGCGATGGACGGCCAGCCCTTCTTCATGGTCAACCAGGCGGTCGATCCAGGGATGATCGAGGTCATTGAGCGCGACATACTGCCGCAGCTCGATGTATTGGTTCCCAAACAGCCCGAGCTTGAAGACGGCACCACAAACTCGCACCGATTCACGATCGTCTTCGATCGCGAAGGCTACAGCCCGGATTTCTTGCAGCGGATGAAAAAACGCGGCGTTGCATGCCTGACGTATCACAAGTTTGCGGGCGAAGATTGGGCTGAGGACGAATTTCGCCCCAACGCGGTGCGACTGCATACCGGTGAGATCGTGGAGATGGACTTGGCCGAGCGTGGCACGCGCTTGTCCAATAACCACTGGGTCAGGGAGGTGCGAAAGCGCAGTCGCAAGGGGCACCAGACAGCCGTCCTGTCGACGGATTTCAGCTCGGATCCGGTCCACTTGGCCGGCGCCATGTTCTCCAGATGGTCTCAGGAAAACTACTTCCGCTACTCCCGTCAGCGCTTCGCGCTGGACCGTCTTGCGGACTACTCGACGGACGAAATTCCTGATACCTTGCGGCTGGTCAATCCGGCTTGGCGGGAGCTCGACGGCAAGGTGCGCAAGACGACCGCCACGCTCAGTCGCTTGCTGGCGAAGTTCGGCGCCACCAACATGACTGAACCCATCGATGCGAAGAAGATGGAGCCCTGGATTGATCACAAGGCCCAGATGCAGGAGGACATCGAGCATCTGCAGCAAGCGGTCGCCGCCTTGAAGGTGGAGCGCAAAGCCACCGAGCACCACATCCTCTTCAAGGACTTGCCCGATCACCAGAAATTCCGACAACTGCGAAACCACAGCAAGCAGCTCATCGACACGATCAAGATGATTGCCTATCGCGGAGAAACCGCCATGGCAAACATTCTGCGCTCGGTAATCAAGCGACCCGATGAGGCGCGCACCTTATTGCGTGCGCTCTACACGACGGAAGCCGATCTGATTCCCGACTTGAAGGAGCAGACATTGACGGTGCGTCTGCATCACATGGCACAAAGAACTTCTGACGTGGCGATACAGAAGCTTTGCGATGAACTGAACGAGACGGAAACGCTATTCCCGCGTACGAATCTTCGACTGGTCTTGAAACTGGGATCAAACTGAATTCCCAGGGATCAGGTCATCTGATGTTTGTACATACCACTCGGTTAGCGCCTATTGTTCCAAACCACAACGACGTCTGACATGCGCGCTTTTGATATAAAAGGGTAACGTCCCCTTTGTATAAAACAAAAAACCCACCGGATGGGAGCAGTGGGTTTTCTGTGTTTAATGGTACGTTTCTTTTATTCTGGCGAAACTCCTTATCCACCCACCGCTGTGATCAAACTTTGTATCATTACCCGCAGCTGTCCGCTTAAGGACTGTAGATTCGTAGCCTCTGGGTCTTGAATTTGACCATTCTGTGTTTTTGCAGCCAGCTGACTGTCAAAATCATTAAGCTTGCTCAGCGCAGCCTGCAACTCCGACAAGTAAGTGGGTAGGTCAATGAATCCACCACTGAAAGCAGTGATTGCATTGCCCAATTTCTGAGTTATTCCACCTTTTCCGGTTAGCTTATTAATGAGTCCATTACCGCCGGAAACGTTGATGTCAACCAGTATTTGCACGGCATTGACCGCTACGGTTTCTGCCTGCTGAGCAACGCTTCCAGCATTATAGGTAGAGTCGCAGGCATCTCCTAGGCCGTCAAAGTCGACATCCGCTTGGGAAGAATTGCCGTCTAGCGGACAGTTATCGCCAATGTCGAGAACGCCGTCGTTGTCGTCATCGAGATCACAGACGTCGCCGTAACTGTCCCCGTCGTTGTTCTCCTGCTCGAAATTGGCATCGCTCGGACAGTTATCCGAGCTGTCGGGAATCCCGTCGCTGTCGATGTCCGGGGGGGGGGGGGGAGA
>JAOTTZ010000427.1 GCA_029864165.1 Burkholderiaceae bacterium | reverse complement strand
TGACCCTGCTTCTATTTGCCGCTTGAACTCGGCCAGTCTGCGCAGTGCCGCGTCCAGCGTCAACCGCGCCGAGGGCCGTAGCAAGATGTGCCGCACCCGTGATTGCGTTATGGTAAAGGGCGCGCCCTCGCGACGATCAAGCAGTTTGATGACGTGGAAACCTGCCCCTGTGCGCAACAAGTTCGGAGCCACCTCTCCGACCTTGAGCTTACTGACAACCGCAACAAAGGCGTCTGGCAAGCGCGCAGCCGGCCGAAGGCCAATCTCGCCGCCGCGCGCCTTGTTGCTGTCCTCGGAAAACTCCCGCGCGACGCGTGCGAACGCCTTGCCTGCTCGCACTTGAGCGAACGCGGATTCGGCACGTCGACGGCGCGCCGAGACGTTAGCACCATCGGCGCCTCCTGGCACGGCGATCAAGATCTGCGCGACGTTGTATTCGACGAGATTCCCCGCTGACGCGCGCTGCTGGTCCAGCAGCTCATCGACTTCGCGTTCAGTGATTTGAATGCGCGCCCGCACTTCGCGCTCACGCACCCGCTCGACCAGCATTTGATCGCGCACATTCCTGCGAAAACTCTCGTTGTTGACGCCCTCGCTCAGCAACCGTTGCCGTAGTTGCGCAATCGTCAGCTGATTCTGCGCCGCGATGTTGGCGACCGCCCGATCCAACTCTGCTTCATCGATTTTCAAGCCACTGTCTCGAGCGTACGAAACTTGGACCCGCTCATCTATCAATGCGTTGAGCACCTGTCTGCGCAGCGTACCGGCAGGTGGGAGCTTGACGCCGCTGCGAGCAGCTTCTTGCCGGGCACGCTCAATGCGTTGCTGCACCTCGCCCGCTGTTACAAGCTCCTGATTTACCACGGCCGCGATGTGGTCGCCTGAACGCTGCGCCGGCGCCTGCGCCGTCGCCAAGGCCAACACTACCAGGGTCACGCCGCGAGACAAGTCAATCATAGGATGTTGCGGAAGTAGGGCCGGCGTGCGTGTCGCGCAGCAAGCGGTAACCTGGGATATTGTCCTTCAAGACCTGCAATGGGTTGCTTCCCAGGCGCGACAGGCCCACCAGTTCGAGCTGCAGCAGCAATCGAGTAGTCGCCTCGCTACGACCAGTGGACAAGCGCTCGGTGACGATACGGCCAATCCAACAACCCGCGTCGTACTCGAACCCGAGCAACGAGTCGGTGATCCGGCTGTCTTTGGTGCTAAAGCTGAACCGGCCGACGCTGTACCAGCGGCCCTTGCAGCCACCAGCGCCGGTCGGCGTCGTAGCGCTTGCTTTGTGACTACCGCCGGTCGACCTTTGGTTCGCCAACGCCCATTGCCACCCCATTTCGACTTGCTCACTCAAGCCGCGCGCAAGGCGGTAGGTCGCGTTGACGGTTCGAAAAGGCCGCGGCGAGTAGCGCGCACCGACGACTGAGCGCGCGCTGCGCCGGATGTCGGGGCTGTATTGCACCGAACCGTCAAAGACCCACCTCGGTACCAGCCGGCTCGAACCCAACAAAAGCACGTCTGAGAAGCGTTGCTGCAGCGGTACGCCGTCCGCGGTGAGTTGCTGGTCGGCGAACAAGAAGCGCTGCGCGACGCCGAGTTTCAGCACCTCAGCGCCGGTCGTGTGGTCGAAAATACGGGTCGTCACCCCTGCCGTCAACTGGTTAGCGTCGGAGACTCGGTCAACACCGGCAAAGGCGTTGTCGGTATAAATTGATTCGAAACTGAAATCCTTGGCCGTCGCGTCGAAGTTGGGAAGAAGAGCCTGCTCACGATAGGGTGTGTAAACATACAGCAAGCGCGGCTCCAATGTTTGGCGCGTGGCACGACCAAACCAGCTCGAATCTCGCTCTAGCACCCAAGCACTGTCGAGACTGAGCGTCGGTATCGTTCGTGAATCGGTGGTGCGACCCGATTCCGCGTGATCGAACGTGTAAGCTGCCGTATTGACGCTCAGGCGGGGCGTGAACGACCAGCCCGCGGAAGCGTACGGCCAGGCGAGCGAGCCGATAGCGTGCCATCGGTTTCCGCTGCGAACCTCAGGCTGCGGCAGCAAGCCCGCCACCGTGGGCGTCACGCCCGGGGGCAGCACAAAACGGTTGAACTCGCTCTCGATGCCAACGTCGAACCCCCTGCCCAATCGACGCCTTACCCGCACCCCGATTTGCGGCGAGCGCTCAAACGGCGCGTCGATGGCGTTGGCCAATTCCGGGTCTTGCAACACCTGCCATCGCTGCACTCGAGCATAAGCAAGCCAGTCGCCACCACCCGACACGAAGTGTCGGCGCGTCTGTAAATCAGTCAGCAGCAACCGCGGCGTTAAGCTGGACACTCCGCGGGGAAAATCCTTCCAGTAACTGTCGTCGGACACACGTGCGCTGCTGGCCTTAAACACCCACCCTGTGGACAACGCGCCCTCATGCGCCAAGTCAAGCGCATAGCGCGATTGCCCGGTCACGTTGTCGTTGGGCAGCAGGTTCAAGTTCACGAGGCCGTTGTAGCGCGGCTCCAAATAGCGGTACTCCGTTTCAAGACCGGGCCCGCGCCTGGCGCTGACCGTCGGCGTTAGCGTGGCATCACGGTTGGG
>JAOTTZ010000029.1 GCA_029864165.1 Burkholderiaceae bacterium | reverse complement strand
GTCCAGCAGACCAAGGCGAATACCAGCGACGACGGCGGCGCAGGCACCCGTGCCACAAGCCAGCGTCTCGCCTGCGCCGCGCTCGAATACACGCAGGCGGACTTCGCCGCGGCTCAGTATCTGCATGAACCCAGCGTTGACTTGGCGCGGAAAGCGCGCATGGCGTTCAATTTCGGCGCCGACCGTTGAAACGAGCGCCGTGCCGACATCAGCCACCAATTGCACCGCGTGTGGGTTGCCCATCGATAGCACCGCAACTTCTACTGGCCCTTCGGCAAGTTCAAGCGGCCAGAGCTGAAATCCGTTGACAGCGCGCGGTACCAAATGTGCTGCCCTGAACGGCACTTGGGCCAAATCGAACACCGGGCGACCCATGTCCACAGCGACCCGCCCATCGTCTTGCAGCGACAACTCCAGCAATGTGCTCACGGTTTCTACACGCAGCGTTGGCTTGTCACTCAAGCCCTTGTCGTGCACATAGCGCATGAAGCAGCGCGCGCCATTGCCGCATTGCTCGACCTCCTCGCCGCTCTCGGCGTTGAAGATGCGGTAGGCAAAGTCCACCCCAGAAACCAGGCTGCGCTCGACGCGCAAAATCTGGTCTGCGCCGACGCCAAAGTGCCGGTCGCCGAGCTTGCGGTACTGAGCAGGCGTCATTTCGATGGGGCTGTGCACAGCGTCAAACACCACAAAATCGTTGCCCGCGCCTTGCATCTTGGTGAAGCGCAGTTTCATGCTCAGATTATCGCTGCGCGCCTCGCGTGAGCCGTTCTAGGTGTATCTTGAACGAGTGGCAGAGAAATACTAAAGGAGGCTAAACAAGTCAGATTGGGCCATCTCTATCTTCAACCTGCGCGCACTGCGAGGCAGCGCCGGCATCGTTGCAGCAATCGCGCTATGCGCCTGTGGCGGCGGTGGGGGTGAGTCGGCTGGGGCCAAGGGGGTGCCAACTTTCGAGCTGGGCGGCACGATTGCGGGCCTGGACGAAGGGTTTGTCGACGTCAGCAATGGCTTGGACTCGATGCGCTTGAACGCCAACCCCAATGGCCTTGCGTTGGATGAACCTTTTCGCTTCGACACCCGGCTGCCGGCCGGCGTGGGGTATGACGTGTGGATCTTCAACGACCCGCAAGGGTAGTTTGCGTTGCAACGCGACGTGATCAACGGGCGGGGCACAATGCCGGCAAAGAAAGTGGATGGCATTTTGGTCCGATGCGCGCGAGTGAAGTCATTCAGGTCGCTCGCGGGGACTATTGCGCAGGACAGTTTGAGCGACGGGTTGTCTTTGAATGCGGGGTTCAATCGACCTTCCGGCATCGCAGTGGACACTGCGGGCAGTGTGTGCGTAGCGGATGTCGCTAATTCCGCGATCCGCTGAAGATTGCGCTAATGAACAACCCCTTCATTCTGTTCTATACTGGACATGGTCAGCACATGCCCATACCGTCACTCATCGAGGTGGAACCATGAATACAGCAACAGAGCGCATCCCCGTGCTCGTCACTGCAACCGAGAAGCGCCAGATTGCCGCGGTGGCGAAGGCGGCTGGGTTGTCTACAGGCGAATTCCTACGGCGTGCAGCCGCATCTTTCCGCCCTTCCGAGGACGACAAGATTCTTGAAGGAATGATTGACCAGATGGTCAAGACGACTGCCAGCGCTAGCGCAGCCATTGATGATGCGCTTGCGTACGTGGAGGCATCGAACAAGCGCATTGCCGCACTTGAGAAGCGTAAGCGGTCGCACTGATGGGCGTTGCCGACAAGATGTGGGATGCCATCACCGCCGTTATCAAGATGAACGACAAGGTGGAACGCTTATCCGGCACCGTAAAGGCTCAGCAGGACAAGATCGAATCACTGACCGAGCGCGTCGTTCGGTTGGAAGCATTCGTCGAAGTCGGGCTGGTAGCTGCTTCGCGCAAACGGATTGATAACAAGGGTTGAGGCAAGCGCGCTCGCGTGGCCTGATGCGCGGCAAGCCCGGCCGCTCACGACCGCCGCGCGGGGGAATCCGCTACGGGCTACGTCCTGCACGGATTCCCCCGCGCGATCAACCCACCATCGAGAAGATCAACGAACCAGACAAAGACCTACACTTCACAGCCGACCATCTCAAGGTCGGCTTCCACCCCTGGCTCAATATTCGGTCGGAACGGTGGCTCAAATTTGGATCGGCGCCGACAGCCCTGCGCCTGTCGTTTGGATGCGTTGCTTTCGGCTTTGTCAGCGGCCTAAAGTCGGACCGCTCTTTGTTCGCGACTCCAATTTGCAGCAGAGCCAGCTATGGCATGTCGATGGTCTGCCGTTGTACTTTGCGCTGCGCTCGTCGCACCGTCCATATGAAGTAGATGACCCCTGCCAACAAGAGGCTCGCGACCAGGGCGAACACCACAATGGACACTAATAACGAGGCGAGTATCACCACCGCGCCGACAACGCCCACGATGAGCTTGCCGATCCACGTCTTCGGCGGCGGCGGAACGTAGGCCGCATGCGGTTCGTGCCGTCGCCAGGGTTCAGACGATCCCGATGTTGGGTGTTCAGGTAGTCGGTTCATGCTAAGGGTTCTGTCTCAATAAGAAGGGCAAAGCATACGGTGCCCACAGCGTTGCCGCTGTGGTTGGGATTTGCTCAGCGTCGATACAGCGGCGCGTCTCCCTCAGGCCGCGTCTTGAAGCGCTTGTGCACCCATAAGTACTGGGCCGGGTTGCGGCGAACCTCATCCTCGATCCAACGGTTCATCGCGCTGGCATCGGCCAACGCGTCGTCGCTTGGAAAGCTCGTCCAAGCATCAAGAAAACGCACCCGGTAGCCCTGTCCGCCGGGCAGCATCTCGGCCAGCACCGGTTGCACGAGCATGTTCAAAGCGCGCGCCATGCGCGAGGGCGCCAACAGCGTGGCGGCTGGAACACCGAAAAAAGGCACAAAAGCGGCATCGCGAATACCGAAGTCCATGTCTGGGAGGTTGAAAAACGCCATTCGTTTCTTGATTGCGCGAATCAGCGGCTTGGCCGAGGCACTGCGTGCAAACAGCTCGCCCTGGTTGAAGCGCACTCGGCCGCGCCGCATGGCCGCGTTCATCACTTTGTCGCTTTGTTCCTGATAGATCGAAACCACCTGCTGGCGCTGGAACAACTGCGTCGCGGCCCCGGCTACATCCAGCGCCATGAAGTGAGGTACCAGCCACATCACCGGGCGTTCGCTGCGCTCGGCCAAGTGTGCGTCGCCCTCGACGCTGATTAAGCGCTTGAGCCGCGCTGGCGTGGCATACCAGAGCAGCCCACGCTCGAGGATGCTGCGGCCTAGCCACTGGAAGTGTTCTTTGGCCAGTTCGCTGCGCTGCGCCAAGGTGAGATTCGGAAAGCACAACTCGAGGTTGCGCAGTGCGACGGCGCGACGCGATTTTGCCAGCCAGTACAGCGCCCAACCGACCGCGCGCCCCAGCAGCGCCAACAACGGTAGCGGTAGCCAGTGCAATAACCACAATAGCACGAGAAAGAGGCGCGCAGCCACAATGCGTTGGCGGGTCGAGTTTCGGTTCAGGGCCCAGACACGGCCCGAGGCGATTTGTAGCGATCGTAGCCCCACAAGTACTGCTGAGGACATTGCCGGATCAGGGTTTCCATCGCGCGGTTGATGGCGGTGGCGCATTCTGCTTGCGCCTCGTCGCCAGCCGGCAGCGCGTGCGGCAGCGTAGAGACGTGCACGATATAGCCGCGACCGCGCGCTAGCCGCTCACCCCAGACCAACAGCGGGGTTGCGCCTGTCTGCTGCACCAGGCGAGCGGCCAGAACCATGGTGTAGGCAGGCTGGCCAAAAAATGGCGCCCATACACCCATACCGTCGGGGGGTACCTGGTCGGGCAAGAGGCCCACCGCCTCGCCGCGGCGCAAAGCGCGGATCATCTTGCGCACGCCGGCTACAGTCGCTGGCGCGGTCGCCAGGCTGGGGCGCGCGCGTGAATCCGCTTGCAACTCACGCAGCCAACGCTGACGTGCCGGACGGTACAACACGGTAATGGGGCCATAGTTAGCGCCAAAGCGTTCGGCCAGGGCTTGCGCCGTGACCTCGAAGCAACCCAGATGCGGTGTCAGAAATACCACCCCGCGGCCTTGGTCGTACGCTGCCTCGGCCAAAGCTATCCCGTCCCAGGTGACATGGTGCAAGATGGGTTGCGTGGCCGGCCGCAACCACAAAAAGGGCAACTCCGCCACCAACTGCCCGGCAGCGGCAATCGCTCGCCGTGAACAAGCGTGCGAAATACCCGCCCGGCGGGCGTTGGCGACAAATCTTTGCCGATACGACGGCGAAAGGCCGTAACTGAGCCAGCCCACGATCGACCCCAGCGCGTGAAGAAGGCGCAGGGGCCAGCGTGACAAATACCGCAGCAAGAGCAAGAAGAGGCCTCCTATAATTGCACTGTCGCCGAGTTATCGAACTACTTGCGGGGCGACGCATCACTCACCTGTGGAGCGCTTGGGCGGGGGCTGTGGCTCACGCAGCAGCGCCCAACTGAGTTCCGCTAAAGCGTTCGCCGCTATTCCTACCGCGACGGCCGGCAACGCAAGGTCTTACCTGTCAGGAGTTTAAAAGTGTCGAACGATTTTCTATTCACATCCGAATCCGTTTCTGAAGGCCACCCTGACAAGGTGTCCGACCAGATCTCGGACGCCATTCTCGATGCAATCTTCGCGCAAGACCCGCGGTCCCGCGTTGCCGCCGAAACCTTGTGCAATACCGGCCTCGTGGTGTTGGCAGGTGAAATCACCACCAATGCGCACGTCGACTACATACAGGTGGCGCGCGACACCATCAAGCGCATAGGCTACGACAATACGGAATACGGCATCGACTACAAGGGTTGCGCCGTGCTCGTTGCCTATGACAAACAAAGCAACGACATTGCGCAGGGGGTTGATCACGCGAGTGACGACCACCTCAACCTCGGTGCGGGCGACCAGGGGCTGATGTTCGGCTACGCCTGTGACGAGACGCCCGAATTGATGCCAGCGCCGATTTACTACGCACACCGGCTGGTCGAGCGCCATGCGCAGTTGCGCAAGGATGGGCGGCTTCCTTTCCTACGGCCGGACGCTAAGAGTCAAGTGACGCTGCGGTATGTGGATGGCAAGCCGCACAGCATAGACACCGTGGTGCTGTCGAGCCAGCACGCGCCCGAGATGAGCAACGGCAGCAAGATGACGCAGCAGTTCATCGACGCCGTGATGGAAGAAATCATCAAGCCGGTGCTGCCAAAAAACTGGTTGCATGCGGGGACCAAGTTTCTGATCAACCCCACGGGACGTTTTGTCGTCGGCGGTCCGCAGGGCGACTGCGGTTTGACGGGGCGAAAAATCATTGTCGATACCTACGGTGGCGCCTGCCCGCATGGCGGCGGCGCATTCAGCGGCAAAGACCCGAGCAAGGTCGACCGGTCGGCGGCGTATGCCGCGCGTTACGTGGCCAAGAACATTGTGGCTGCCGGGTTGGCCCGTCAGTGTCAAATCCAGGTTGCTTACGCGATCGGCGTTGCCAAGCCGATGAACATCACCGTTTTCACCGAAGGCACGGGGGTGATACCCGACGAAAAGCTTGCCGCGCTGGTCAACGAGCATTTCGACCTGCGCCCCAAAGGCATCATCACGATGCTCGATCTGCTGCGCCCGATTTACCAAAAGACCGCAGCGTACGGACACTTCGGGCGCGAAGAGCCTGAATTCACCTGGGAGCGCACCGACAAGGCGAGCGCGCTGCGCGCGGCGGCTGGCCTGTAGGGCAGAACGCCTCGGCCAGCCGCGGCACAAGAAAGTGTAAGCGCAAACTTACTTGTGGTGGATAGTTTGATGCCGGAGTAAACCAGTTGCAATTTCCCAAAGAGTTCGATGTGATCGTAGTGGGGGGCGGCCATGCGGGCACCGAGGCTGCGCTGGCCGCTGCGCGCAGGGGCTGCGCCACCTTGCTCTTGACGCACAACTTGGAAACGCTGGGGCAGATGAGCTGCAATCCGTCCATCGGTGGCATCGGCAAAGGCCATCTGGTGAAAGAAATCGACGCCCTTGGTGGGGCGATGGCCGAGGCTACCGACGAAGCGGGAATTCAATTTCGCATCCTCAATAGCTCGAAGGGGCCCGCCGTTCGTGCAACCCGCGCGCAGGCGGACCGCCTCTTGTACAAGGCTGCCATCCGGCACCGGCTGGAGAATCAGCCGAATTTGTGGTTGTTTCAGCAAGCGGTAGATGACTTGGCGCTGCAGGGTGACCGCGTGGTCGGGGCCATTACGCAAACCGGCGTTCGCTTCGTCGGGCGCGCGGTCGTGTTGACTGCCGGCACTTTCCTCAACGGCCGTGTACACGTGGGCTTGCAACACCACGCGGCTGGGCGTGCCGGCGACCCGCCGGCGGTGACGCTGGCGGCGCGGCTGAAGGAGCTCCAGCTGCCGCAAGGGCGCCTCAAGACGGGAACCCCGCCGCGCATCGACGGCCGCAGCATAGACTTTCGGCGTCTGACCGAGCAGTTGGGCGACCTGGACCCGGTGCCGGTGTTCAGCTTCATGGGTGATGCCGGCCAGCACCCCCGACAGCTGCCGTGTTGGATGACCGAGACCAACGAGCGTACGCACGAGATCATTCGCGCAGGCTTAGATCGCAGCCCCATGTTCACCGGTGTGATAGAGGGGGTGGGCCCGCGGTACTGCCCGAGCATAGAAGACAAGGTGACCCGCTTCGCCGAGAAGACTTCGCACCAGGTTTTTCTGGAGCCTGAGGGTCTGACCACGCACGAGTTCTACCCCAACGGTATTTCAACCTCGCTGCCGTTCGACGTTCAATGCGCCGCCGTGCACTCGATGCGAGGCCTGGAGCAAGCGCACCTGGTGCGGCCAGGCTATGCGATCGAGTACGATTTTTTCGACCCGCGTGCGCTGCTTGCCAACTTTGAAACCAAGTCGATCCGCGGCCTGTTTTTCGCTGGGCAGCTCAACGGCACCACGGGTTACGAAGAGGCTGCGGCGCAAGGACTGTTCGCTGGTTTGAATGCCGCCCTGCAAGCGCAAGGCCGCGAGGCCTGGCTGCCAGGGCGAAATCAAGCCTACCTGGGTGTGTTGGTAGACGACTTGATCACCAAAGGCGTGACCGAGCCCTACCGCATGTTCACCAGCCGGGCTGAGTTTCGCCTGCAGTTGCGCGAGGACAATGCCGACCTGCGCCTGACCGAAAAAGGCCGTGAGCTGGGTTTGGTAAACGACGCGCGCTGGGACTCCTTTCGCCGCAAGCGCGAGGTTGTTTCACGTGAAACGCAGCGGCTTGAAACGACTTGGGCCACCCCTTTGGCGCTACCCGCCGCCGACGCAGCGCGGATTTTGGGCAGCCCCCTCGCGCATGAATACAGCTTGGCCGAGTTGCTGCGCCGGCCTGGCGTTGACTTCGACCAGATTGTGGAAATTGCCCGCATTGCCCAGCCGGAGGCCGGTGTTTCACGTGAAACATTGTGCGCTGAGCTGGGCCCAGCGCTCGCCGACGCGGTGATTGAGCAAGTAGCAGTGAGCATCAAGTACGCCGGCTACATCGACAAGCAGAACGAGGCAGTCGAACGAATGGCCCAGTTCGAGAGTTTGCGCTTGCCGCCCGAGTTGGACTATGCCCGTGTGGCGGCGCTCTCGCACGAGGTGAGACAGCGGCTTGCCCAACAGCGGCCGGAGACCTTGGGCCAGGCTTCTCGGCTTTCTGGCGTGACGCCGGCGGCCATTTCGCTGTTGTTGATCCACCTGAAAAAGGGCCGCACAACGGATTCTCAGCCCATCGAGACACCCGAGATCAATGTCGCGGCGTGATGACCTCGGTCAGCTGACCGAAGCCGGCGCTCAGATGGGGGCACCGCTGAGCGAACCCCAAGCCCAGCTTTTGCTCGACTACCTGGAGTTGCTCACCAAGTGGAACCGCGTCTACAACCTGACTGCTGTGCGCGCGCCCGCCGAGATGCTGGTGCTGCACCTGCTCGACAGCATGTCCATCGTCGCTCCGCTACGGCGCTGGGGGGCCGGCAACGCCAAGCGCCTCTTAGACGTAGGCAGCGGTGCTGGGCTACCGGGTGCGGTGATCGCTGCGCTGATGCCTGAGATGGATGTCACTTGCGTGGACGCGGTGGGCAAGAAGGTATCGTTCATCCGTCAAGTTGCCGGCGAGCTCGGCATTAAGAATCTGCATGCGGAGCACGCGCGGGTAGAAGAATTGAGCGCGCCGCGTTTCGATGTGTTAACCGCGCGGGCGTTTTCTTCCTTGCTCGACTTGACAACGCTGACGCGCCGGCACGTCCACGCAAGTGCCGTCTGGGCGGCCATGAAGGCCAAGCGCCCCAAGCAAGCGATCGCGGCGCTGCCCGCTGAGATCGACGTGTTTCACGTGGAACAACTGACCGTTCCCGGCCTGGACGCGGAGCGTTGTTTGGTCTGGATGAAGGTGCGCGTTTAGCGCTGACAAGTCGCGCGGGTGCTGCCGGTACACTTCGCCTGCCGGCTTTGGGCGTGTTTGGCCATGCCAGCTAAACTGTATTGGTATGACTGTATTCGTTAACTTGGCGCTTTGCGCCGCCTGCCTATGTGGCACCAGTGCCGATTTGCGCGGTGACTCGGCCGCGCTTGGATTGATCGCATGACCAAGATTCTCTGTGTTGCCAATCAAAAGGGCGGTGTCGGCAAAACTACCACCACAGTGAATCTCGCGGCGGCCTTGGCGCAGCTAGGCCAACGCATTTTGGTGGTGGATCTGGACCCGCAAGGCAACGCTACCAGCGGGTCGGGGATTGACAAGCACTCACTTACTTTTGGCGTCTACCATGTCCTGTTGCAAACCGCCGGCGTTGCCGAGGCGCGGGTTTCCAGCCCCAGCGGCGGTTACGACCTGTTGGGCGCCAACCGCGAACTCGCGGGGGCCGAGGTGGAGTTGGTCGGTTTGGAGCGTCGGGAGCGGCGCCTGGAACAAGCGCTGTCCAAAGTGCAGTCAGAGTACGACTTTATCTTGTTAGACTGCCCGCCGTCGTTGAGCCTGCTCACGCTCAACGGCCTATGTTGCGCCAACGGTGTCGTGGTGCCCATGCAGTGCGAATACTTCGCGCTCGAGGGCTTGAGCGACTTGGTCAACACCATCAAGCAGGTGCACGCCAACCTCAACCGCAGCTTACAGATTACCGGTTTACTGCGCGTCATGTTCGACCCGCGCATCACATTGCAGCAGCAGGTCAGCGATCAGCTCCAGTCGCATTTTGCCGAGAAAGTTTTCAGCACCGTCATTCCACGCAACGTGCGTTTGGCCGAGGCACCCAGCCATGGGCTGCCGGGTGTCGTATTCGATCCGACCTCCAAAGGCGCGTTGGCCTTTACCGAATTCGCCAAAGAGCTGATTCAGCGCACGTCAACCGTGTGAAGCATTGCGTCATCGCGCGTCATGCTTCGCACCTCCTCCACCAACCCAACACTTGCGGAGCACCGCGCATGGTCAAGAAGAACCCCAGAGGCTTAGGCTTGGGTCTCGAAGCGCTGCTCGGGCCCAAAGTCAACGATGTGTCGGCCGCCAATGACCAACCCGCGGTGCTCAAACTCTCGCAGTTGCAGGCAGGTAAGTACCAGCCCCGCACGCAAATGGACGAAGCGTCTCTGCACGAACTGGCGCAGAGCATCAAATGCCAAGGGGTGATGCAACCCGTACTGGTGCGGCCGTTGGCGGCGGGACGCTACGAAGTTATTGCGGGTGAACGGCGCCTACGCGCGGCAAAGCTCGCCGGCTTGGACGAGCTGCCGGTGCTGGTCAAAGCTGTCTCAGACCAAGCCGCGGCCGTTATGGCTTTGATAGAGAACATCCAGCGCGAAGACCTGAATCCCATCGAGGAAGCGCAAGGCCTACAACGCTTGATAAGCGAATTTGGGCTCACACACGAACAGGTGGCTGCAACGGTGGGCCGTTCGCGCAGCGCGGCAAGCAACCTCCTGCGCTTGCTCAACCTTGCCAAGCCGGTGCAACAAATGTTGATGTCTGGCGAACTTGAGATGGGCCACGGCCGCGCTTTGTTGGCACTCGACAAGGCGCAGCAGATCACCCACGCCGCTCAAATCGTGACCAAGAAACTGAGCGCTCGTCAGGCCGAAGCGCTGGTTGCACGCACCAGCAACCGGACACAAAGAAAGTCGCCCCCACCTGCCCGGCCCGGCAAGTCTCGCGATGTGCTGCGCTTGGAAGAAGCGCTTTCCGATCACCTGGCCGCGAAGGTAGAGGTCCGCGTGAAAAAGGACGGCACGCACGGCGAAGTCGCCATTGCGTTCAGCTCGCTCGACGAGCTTGATGGAGTGATCGAAAGAATCAAGCTGCCGCACTGAAGTTGCTGCGT
>JAOTTZ010000426.1 GCA_029864165.1 Burkholderiaceae bacterium | reverse complement strand
TGTTCCGCGCCATGTGCAGGTCGGAGATGAAATCGATGGCTCGCCAAGCGGCACGTGCCGGCAACTCTTTGACAGCGGGCAGGGCAGGCGCCGCCGCAGCCACCCTCAGACGACCACTACTGCGGACGTGATCACAACGTCATCGACCGGCACGTCGTCGTGGCCACCCCTGCTGCTGGTCTTCACGCGCTCGATCGCGTTGACTACTTCGGTGCCGGCGACGACCTTGCCGAAGACTGCGTAACCCCAGCCCTGGTTGGTCTCGGACTTGAAGTTCAAAAAGTCGTTGTCGGTGGTGTTGATGAAAAACTGCGCTGTCGCCGAATGCGGGTCCGAGGTGCGCGCCATCGCCAGGGTGTAGTGATCGTTCTTGAGACCGTTGTTGGCCTCGTTTTTGATCGGTTCGCGCACAGCTTTTTGTTTCATAGCCGGCTCGAAGCCACCGCCCTGCACCATGAAGCCTTTGATGACGCGGTGAAACACCGTACCGTCATAGTGGCCCTGCTTCACGTAGTCGAGAAAACTGCGCGCTGATTCCGGCGCGCGTTCATCGTCGAGTTCGACGCGGACGGTTCCTAGCGTAGTGTTGAGGTCGATGAGTTGAGGCACTTCAGTTCTCCAGATGGGCCATCTTGATGGTGATGGGTTGAAGGGGCACGTCATTTTGACCGGTGGCTACGCCGCGGATTTTATCGACCACCTCCATGCCCGAAACCACCTTGCCGAACACTGCGTAGCCATGGCCGTCGCTCGCTTTGGCTGCGTCGAGGAACGAGTTGTCCTTGACGTTGATGAAAAACTGCGAGGTGGCCGAGTTCGGGTCCGCTGTGCGTGCCATGGCAACGCTGCCGCGCACGTTGCTCACCCCATTGCGACTTTCCAGTGGGATCGGCGCACGGGTGGGCTTTTGCTTGAAGTCGGCCGTCACGCCGCCGCCTTGGATCATGAAGCCATCAATGACGCGGTGGAACACAGTCCCGCTGTAATGGCCATCTTTGACGTATTGCAAGAAATTGTTCACCGACTTCGGTGCCTTGGCGGCGTTGAGTTCGACCACAATGTCGCCCATTGAAGTGGTCAGCTTGACTTTCTGCGCCCATGCCGAGACGACCATGCCCAACGTCAGCGCTAGCGCGACGAGTATTGGCTGACCTAAGCGGCCGTGATGAAAAATAAACTTCATGCTGTTTTCCTTTTCTAGGCGGCGTTGCGTGGGTGACCACTGACTACGTACGCTGCCCCAACTATACTGATTTCGCATGAGCTTGCGTGTTCATAACTCGTTGACGCGGACGGTTGAGACGTTCATACCGATAGAGCCTGATCATGTGCGCATGTACGTGTGCGGCATGACGATTTACGACTACTGCCACGTTGGGCATGCACGCTTTCTGGTGGCGTTCGATGTTATCAGCCGCTGGCTGAGGGCGCTGGGCTACCGTGTTACTTACGTGCGCAACATCACTGACATCGACGACAAGATCATCAAGCGCGCGTTGGAGCGCGGCATACCCATCCGGCAGCTCACGCAAGAGATGACGCAGGCTATGCACGAAGACGAAGCGGTACTGGGCATAGAGCGGCCCAGTCTGGAGCCGCGCGCGACCGAGCATGTTGCCGGCATGCTGGCGATGATCGCTAAGCTGGAGGCCAAAGGCTTGGCGTACCGCTCTAGCAGTGGCGACGTGAATTTCGCCGTGCGCAAGTTTCCTGGCTATGGCAAGCTCTCGGGGAAGTCGCTAGACCAATTGCGCGCTGGTGAGCGCGTGGCGGTGCACGGTGGCAAGGAAGACCCGCTCGACTTCGTGCTGTGGAAAAGCGCAAAGGACAGCGAACCCGAGGACGCCAAGTGGAACAGCGACTACGGGCCCGGTCGCCCAGGCTGGCATATCGAGTGCTCGGCGATGAGTTGCGCGCTGTTGGGCGAGCACTTCGACATACATGGCGGTGGTATGGACTTGACGTTTCCGCATCACGAGAACGAAATCGCGCAAAGCGAAGGCGCCAGCGGAGGCAAGTTTGCCAATTACTGGTTGCACAACGGTTTTCTTAACATCGACAACGAGAAAATGTCGAAGTCGCTCGGGAATTTTTTTACGATTCGCGAGGTATTGAGACGCTATGATGGCGAGACGCTGCGCTTTTTCTTTTTGCGCACGCACTACCGCAGTCCCCTGAGTTTCAGCGACGCCAGCCTCGACGATGCACGCAATGCTATGCGCAGGTTGTATACGTCGCTCGATAGCGTTCAGACCATCCCGACCGACGAGGTGGACTGGTCGCTGCCACAAGCCACCAAGTTTCGCAACGCAATGAATGAAGATTTCGGCACGCCAGAGGCGGTGGCGGTATTGTTCGACCTGGCGGGTGATGTGAACCGCACCGGATCGACACAGTCAGCGGCTTTGCTGAAAGGCTTGGGCAAAACGCTGGGCCTGCTTCAACAGGCCCCACGTACTTTTCTGCAAGGCGGTGGCATGGACGGGTCGGCGATTGCCGAGCGCATCGCCGCACGGGCGGCGGCCAAGCGGGCGCGTGACTTTGCCATGGCGGACGCCATTCGCGACGAGCTGGCGGCGCAGGGCA
>JAOTTZ010000425.1 GCA_029864165.1 Burkholderiaceae bacterium | reverse complement strand
GAGCTCGGCCTGCGCGCTGGCGCTGGCGTGCTCTTCGTCTTGTAAGGCTGCGCCAAGCTGTGTCCGCTCGTCCTTGCCGCCGATCAGGCTCGCCGGGGCTTGAAGATCTACCACTCGGCCCACGCGCGGGGTGCTCGCATCGCCTACGCACTCGATACCGCGCCACGGGTCCCAGCCATTGGCGCTCACCTTGCGGCACACGCCATTGCTGTTGGCCTCCAAACGCGCCTCCAGCAAGTTTTCGTTCAAGCCCAGCTTGACCAACTCACCCGTACCAGCAAGCGTCAACAGTTTCAGCGTCTGGCCTGTCAACACCGTGTACAGGCCGCACCTGGCAGCGACATCGTCAAGCAAGTCAAGGTCCGTGCCCGTTTGCAGCAGTCGTTGCCAGACCGGCCCTGGCGTGTCGGCCTCAACGTTAAGCCCCAGGTCGCTGACCAACTCTCGCGCCAACTCGGCGACCGTCAGACCGACGTGGGTGCGCACCGACTGCCGGTTTCGCAAGATGAACAGGTCGTCGTAGCCGCGAACCGTCACAGTGCCGGTGCGACCGACGTCGTAGCTGTACTCGACCGCCGTGACACGACCCTCGAACAACGGTGTTGTGACGCTGCGCTCAAGTACCGAGAACGCAGCGCCGAGCGGAAACGCTTCGCTGACCACACCTTCCTCGATATTGGCAAACGTGAGCTCGCACAGCGTGGGTTGCGACAGCCTCTGTTGCACGCGCATCCCAGCAAAGCCGCGCGTGCAATCGTCGGGCAACCGGACTTTCGACACCTCGATGTCCAAAACGGGTAGCCTGCGCGGCGCGCTCATCGTTCACCTCGGCGCCACGAGCGGTGGGACCATGAGACCTGTTCCGACTGCAAGGCGCGCTGGGTCATCGACATTGTTGAACGCCGCCAACGCACGCCACAGCGACGCATCGCCGTAGTAGCGATGCGCCAACTGATCGATGCGCTCAGACGAACTGGCACCGTCGTCGTCGATAGGATCTCCCTGCACTTCGTGCACTCGAATATCGTCGGGCTCGACGTCCAGGAATGACTCCGCCGGGTTGATCAGCGATTCATGGAGGTCCGTCGCGGAGTGGCGTTTGGCAGCCACACCCGGAACCGCACAGCGCAGCAAGCGCAACTTGATCCAGGAGCGCTGCGGGACGCCCGCGGTTGTGAAATGCTCAAACCGCTCGGCAACCGCCACTACCACCGCGGGAATATTCCAAGACTTGCCCCACACGAAGCGCACAACGGGTGGAGCGCCATAGCCGTCGTTGTGCACCTCGCTGTTTTCAGCCATGTCCCACAAGGGTTTGGTCAGTGTTTGCACGGAAGCATTGGCTGCGGGGGCACTCAGCTTAGACACATCGAACAACAGTTCGAGCTCAAATTCTGTTGTTCCGCCACCGGTTGCAAGCAAGGGGTCGTCTGCCAAGGCCGTACCGGTCAGCACCCCGGACAAGCTGCGGTGTGGACGCACACCTGCCAGCCGAGTAATCGTAAAGGTCTCCGGGTTGAGCAAGCACTCAATGCGTTGGCCGGTACGTTCGATCAAAAAAGCAACGCGCTCCATGCTCAGCCCCGCTGCTCGGCATCGAGGCGTTCAAGCCGAACAAACTCATGCCAAGACTGCCTACTGCTATGGCGCTCTTGATCAGCCCATGGCAGAGGCGGCAAGTCGGGCCAAACGGCGGCTGCGAACTCCACAGCGTCCGATGACATCGGCATGGCAAATGACATCCGTGCGGCAGTTGGCTCCAAGGGTATGCGGTGCTGCGACGATGGTGAATCGGGAGAATCGGGAAAGTGGCCCAGCACCTGTGGTCGCGAACGGGGCGCGTTACGCGCCGATGAACGATACGCGATCGGCCGGGTAGGCGCGAGCGCGGCACTTGCTCGCTCAGGCCGCAGCGGTGTGGCAGGTGCGCGGTCTACGCCCACCCCCGCGGTTTCGTGTTCGGATCTTGGGTGGGGCGCGTGTGAATGAGACGCGACCGGCTGGCTCAACGCGCGCGCTGTTCTTGCGTGCTTGGGCGGCAGCGGGGTGGCGGGTGCCGGGTCAACGCCCACATCCGCAGCCTCGTGCTCGGACTTCGGCTGGGGCGCGTATGTCTGGGCATGCCATGTCGCCGATGCACGCTCGCTCGCGACGGTCCGCGTCTGAACGGCGGCGGTGTGAGGAGGCTTGGCGGTCACAGTGGCTTCGGGCTGCACGATGGTTTCAGCCTGAACTGCCAGCGCCGCGCCCTCGCGCGGTTTGCGCCCTGCCGTCGGCGGTGACGACAACGTCTGTGGTGGCGACTGGTCTCTTCGTGGGGCAAGGCCCTCGTGCGGCCGATCCGGCACGGTCTGCGTTGCCTCGGTTCCGCGCCGCGCCGGCTCGAGCCACGCTGGGCGGCCCATGAACCGAGCAACCAGTGAGCGCAGCCGCTCGCGCGCCGTTGCGGTTGGCTGCGGGGTGCCTCGCCCACGCCCACCATCGACTTCCAGCGGCGGGTGCGACGTTAAGCTGGCCGCAGCAGCCACGCTCGTATCAGCAATCGGTGCGGCTGGCGCTGGCGCACCGCTCTCAGTACCTTGGTCCCAAA
>JAOTTZ010000424.1 GCA_029864165.1 Burkholderiaceae bacterium | reverse complement strand
CAGCTGTTCAAGCGAAACCGAGTTGACGTCGGCGTCGGTGTCGGTGTCGACGGCACGAATACCGCTGGCATCGCGCAACACAAGCATGTATGGCTCCTTGGCAAGCGAAAACCAAGCGTGCGCCCTGCCCCGTCTGACGACACGCTCGATGGGCAGCAGGGTTATGGGCCCGACGGTGAACGGCGTACCGACCCGCAATGTCTCAGTCCGGGTGTCGCACTCAAGCATGACCACCTCTGAGCGTGCGCCACGCCTGAATCGATGGGGGTGAGAGCACAAAGGCGATCGCTAGCGCCAGGAACTGAAGAGGCACTAGCAGAAACCGGCCTTTGGCATCGACTTCGAACACTGCATCCGTGAAATCCGGCTCGATTCTGACCTGAGTGTTATGCAGGCTTTGCGCCAGCGCACTCAGCGACCCTAGCAGTGCCCACAGACGACCGGTATCCGCCGGATCACCCAGACCGAGCCGGATTCGAATACCAAGTTCGTGCAAATGGGCGGCGTGGACAAGATCCTTGACCAAGCGGTAGACCCGCTGACGAAACGCCGCTATGCGGAGCACGGCTAATACATTTGCGTGACCGCCGGGCTTCTTCCCCCACACTTTCGTGGCATGCTGCCCGGTACCCGGTCGCGGTACTTGCAACTTGGCGGCGTCAGGTACGCGGATGCGAAACCGCACCAATCCAAACAGCCATCGAATCATGATCTGCCCCTTGAATGCCTCGATGCCTTGGATTCGAAACGCCACATCAATCGGGACCGCGAGCATCAGCACAAGCAGCCCCGACAGCACTGCGATGACCACAAGCCCCGTGCTCACTGGTTGCGCGGCTCAGCCGTCGGTCGCCTTTGTCGGCGCGAACTTACCGGCAACGTCCGCGACCTTATCCAACAACGACGCGGCAGCGCCCTTGACCGATTCAACACGCACACCGTCTTTGTTGATGATGATGAGCGCGACTGGTTTGACCCCACCTCCCGCCCCTGTGCCGCCTCCGGTACCCGTACCCTTCTTGGGGTCCGTGCCTTCGCCACCGCCAACGCCAAAACCAAATCCGACGCTGATCAGCGGGATCAAGGTATTGCCCTCCACTGTAATGGGCTCACCAACAACGGTCTTGGTGTTGAGCATGCGTTCAATTTCTCCTACAGCCTTCGCAAACAGATTCTCGATGTCTTTCATGATTGCCTCCTATGGGTAAAACGTTAGCGAATGCGACCCGGGGATAGCGATCGCGCTTGCACGGAGCTACTGCGTCGGACGAGCTGGCCCCTGACTACCTTGGGCACGTGCCGAGAGATAGGCGTAGAGATCCATGATATGGGCGCTTACAACGGGCTCACCATGCCACGCGGGCATCGTCAGCGCACCTTCCTTGCGCTGCATGATCTCTTCGATCAAGGCGTCCAGCGCGGCGCTATCGCTGCTGATCTGCGTCGCCGGAAGACTCCAGTCGTAGCGCTTGAGCACCAGGCCCACGAATCGGCGCGGGCCCATCTCGCGAACCCTGGGCAACAGATTGGGAGCATCCACCGTACCGGTCGCGGCAGGCCCATGACAGGCGGCACACCGGTCCTGGAAAACGCGCCAACCGGTATAAACCGAACCAGGCGGCTTCGCGCGCTGCTCGAGTTCATCGGCGGCTTTCCTGTTCTGAACCTCCACGGCACACCCGGCCAGAACGAGCAGGGTCACCGTCAACGTACCACCGAACAACCAGCCACGGCGTCCCGCCGTCATGTGCCCAAACGGCCACGCCAGAGCAAACATCGAAAACTTCGCCATCGTCATCACCTTTCCGCTGATCGTAGCTGCACGACCCGTTCTGCGAATGATTGTGGCAAGCACCAAAGTCCCTTGCCTTGCTAAAAATCAATTTCTATCGGTGTTGATCGACGCGCAACTGGAGCGGTGGCCACCGGGCAACAAGCGGGACATGTCAAAACGTCGGCAACCAGAACGACTTTTCGAACGTACGGATCGCTTGGCCAAGCTGGGCTTTGCTCAGAAAACTTAGAACCCGACCCATCCCCGCGTGGCAGCTTTGCACAACGGGATTGTCGTGGAGTGCCTACGAGCCAGTTCGGTCCCACGTGATATGCGCAGAGCCACCGCGTCGTCTCAACGCGGGTTTCCATCGAAGCAACGTCGATAGTCCCTAATTTGATGGGAGCCACAAGACTTCAGACACTTGCCCCTTCGCGTTCATGCCGCGTACCAGAGCACAGCAAAGTAGTGCAACTAGCATCCACCGACCTGCCGTCACGACAAAATCGAATATCACTGGCGAAAGTGCCTGCAACACTACAGGTGCTGCCCGAAGGTCGGAAGTGAAGGCCTGAACCCGGTAGACGATCGTTCAGCCCTTTGCATGACTCGCAAGAGTGCGCGTTCACGAGTACGAGTGTGTGCTTGAGCATGAGGGTGCGGGCGCCTGCCCAAAATAGATTCCAAAAGCGACGTGGTATTTTGCGTCACGCTGCCGCGCGGCGCAGAATTCGCGCCGCCAACAGGCTCGCGATCAGCACGATCACCGCGCCCACGGCTGATGTGAGTTGCAACGCATCGGTGAACGCTGCACGCGCTGCTGCGA
>JAOTTZ010000423.1 GCA_029864165.1 Burkholderiaceae bacterium | reverse complement strand
CGACGGCGGCGGCGAGCAGCGCGACGACAATACATGAGCGAACTGCAGCAAGCATGATCTATTGTGTGAGCGTGACTTGACAGATTATCCAATGGGGCGAATGGTATCGGCGCTCCTCTGAGACACGAGCGACTTTTACCTGAAATACTGAAGCCCCACTTTTACGTCTTTTACCAACCGACAAAAAGCGTTTCACGCAGTAATGCGTCGAATCCAATTCAGGCAACAGAATGTGCAACGCCCTTATGGCCACACCTCAATACCGTTCGCTCAGGAACTTTGCAATGTTGCGGTCGAGCAATGCGAGCCCGGCATTTCAGGATTCGACAAAGGCCGCCTGAACGCTAAGCGAACGGGATTGCGACCTGACGTCCCTCTGGCAGCAAGCGGCCACGTGTTATTTCCAGGTCGAGTAAAGCGGGTCACCGCTCCGGGTCGCCGCCGTTGTAGCAGTTGCCGGCGCCGGCGTTGAACGGCGTGTCGCCCGAGAACAATGCCGGCTGCCGGGTGTGCGAGCGCAGGCAAATGTGGCACATCGTGTGGCCTAGTGTGTCCAGGCACTAGAGCTCGATGGTCTTGCCGACCTTGATCACGTCGCCCGCCTTGACGCCTCGGTCCACGCCAGCGAGGCGAGAACCAGCGCGGTGATGCGCGATCACTTATCGACATTGAATTGTCAATTGACGGGTTACTGTCAGAATACGTCAGGTGAGCAAACTCAAGGACCCTTGGCACTACCCACGTCCAGGCCTGGCACAGGCCTACCTACAAGGCTTCGACTTGGGCTTGACGTCGGCGCGCGGTCTGTTTGCGCGCCGGCGCATGGGCAAAAGCGAGTTCTTGAAGCATGATTTGCTTCCCGCCGCAGTGCAAGCAGGCTACCTGGCCGCCTACACCAACCTCTGGGACGACACCGACCACCCTGGGCAGGCCTTGGCCACGGCCACCTTGCTGGCCTGTCAACCCAAAGGACTGGGCAAGTTCTGGGAAGAACTGAACACCCCTGTTCGCAAACTCAAAGGCGGCGGAAAGTTGCCGCTCGGCGTCGAAGGCTCGCTCGAATTGGACCTGGCGGAAAAGGAAAAAGCGGCGGTGCCAGCCATCCAGGCCGCACTGCAGGTGGCAGACAACTCCAAGAAGCGTTTGCTGCTGGTCATCGACGAAGCGCAAGTGCTCGCCGCGCCAGAACACCGTGCCGTGGCGCATTCGCTGCGCGCGGGCCTGGACATTCGCAAGCCCGGCATCAAGGTGCTGTTCGCTGGTTCTTCGGAGGCAGCATTGCGCGAGATGTTCTCGCGCGCCGCGGCACCGTTTTACAACTGGGCGCCCGTCGAACCCTTTCCGCTGCTGGGGCGCGAATTTGTCAACGCCATGGTCAAACAATTGGCCCGTGTGGCCAAGCATCCCTTGAAGCTGGACGACGCGCTGCACGCCTTTGCCAAGCTGAAAGAAACGCCCGAGTTCTTTCGCTGGTACATAGAACGGTACCTGATGTACCAGCAGCAAGGACCAGCGTCGGCGCTGGACTACACCCTGACGCGCGTACACGACGACACGGGCTACGCCAAGGCATGGAAGGAGCTCGGCCGGGCCGACCGCGCCGTCTTGCTGCTGGCGGCCCGGGGTGTACAAGACCTTTACGGTACGCAAGCGCTCAAGCAACTGCAGGACTGGCTGGGGTCGTCCACCGACGTGACCGCCAGCACGCCCAGAACGTCCATACGCCGCCTCACCGGCCCCAAGCTGCAATTGATGGCGCGCGTGGACCACGGAGCCTACCGATTCGAAGACCCTGAGTTTCAGAGCTGGGTAGCCGCTCGGCGCACCATCGATTGACGGGCCAGGCCGTCGCTTTGCGATAGCAGAGTGTGCGGGTGCTGTTCTCGGCGGGGCGAGAAGTACTTGAGACCTTAACTGGTCCCCATTTGGTGGACGCCACGAAGCACGATGAGCGCTAACCACGGACGGACGCTTTGCTGACGCGTTCCGCTTCATCTTCAGTCGCTCCAGTGCATGAGCGAATGCCAGTCATACTGCCTGCGGAGAGTTTCAACGCTTGGACTGACCCCGCCTTGACTTCTGCCAGTGCCACCGTTGAACTGCTCAACAACATCGTCACCGAGTTGCAGTTTCATCCTGTGCGAACACTTGTCAACTACGCTCGTGCAGACAGGGCGGAACTGATAGAACCGTTCTCGCTGTCATAGGCGCATGAATGGCGGATGAATCCGATCTCTTGTCCCGCCTCGCTGGCGACTGCATCGGGGGTGCTTTAGCGACTTTGCCTAGTGCAGCAACGGCGACTGTTGACACAATGGAGGCGGAAATTTCTCTGCCCGAGTGGGGCAAGCTACGCATCACCTGCAAGCGCATGTGTCAGCAGCGCGGCAAGTCACGGCACTGGTTTTGGACAGCAGAAAAAGCGGTGCGGGTGGGGTGAGTTGAAAGCGACGAAACGCGTCCCCACCAGCTGGCTTCGAGCGGTAACAGCAGCACGAGTTGGGGGCGCAGCCTTGAAGCCGCGCCTCGTCACTGGACTGACGCCGACAGCTTGTCCTTCGCGTTTGGCATCAGTGTCGCTCAGCGTGTCAACCCCCCCCCCCTGA
>JAOTTZ010000422.1 GCA_029864165.1 Burkholderiaceae bacterium | reverse complement strand
GGTTGGCTCGTCCAGCAGCATCAAATCGGCCGGGCTCATCAGCGCACGGGCGAGTTGCAGACGCATCCTCCAACCACCGGAGAAGCTGTTCACCGGCGAATCGAGTTGATCGGTCTTGAACCCCAAGCCCATCAGCAATGCTTGCGCACGGGATCGGGCGTCGAACGCGCCGGCCTCGGCGAGCTGATGGTGCGCTTCGGCCATGGCAAGGCCATCGTTTGCGCTCTCGGCCGCCACCAAGGCGCCCTGCGCCTCCATCAGCTGGGTATCGCCTTCGAGCACATAGTCTGTCACGCCCATGCTGGTTTCGGGCATAGTCTGCACCACTTCGGCCAACCGCCAGCGCGCCGGAAAGTCAAGCTCGCCAGCGTCAGCCTGCAACGCGCCGGTCAGCAGGGCAAACAGCGACGACTTACCCGCACCGTTGCGCCCCACCAAGCCGATCTTCTCGCCAGGGTTGAGGCTGAGGTTGGCGCAGGCTAGGATGACCTTGGTGCCACGACGTAAGCTAAGGTCGCGAAGGGTGATCATTGGCTATTGAAGGATTGCAGCGCGTCGCGCGTTACCAGCAGCACTTGGTCGCTGCCGGCACTGGTCTCCAACCATGCCACTTCGAGCCGCGCGAATGCACGCTCGAAATGCGCGCGCTCGTGACCGACTTCGAGCACCAAGACGCCATCATCGCTCATATGCGCCGCGGCATCCTTGAGTATTCTGCGCACGATGTCCATCCCGTCATCGCCACCGGCCAGCGCCAACGCGGGCTCGGCTTGGTATTCCAACGGTAGGCGCGCCATGCTGCTCGAATTCACGTAGGGGGGGTTGCAAATTGTCAGGTCGTAAGGCCCGCGCACATGGGCAAACAAGTCGGTCTGCAACAGCGTGATGCGCGATCCGAGCGCATGCCTGTCGACATTGACACGCGCGACGGCGAGCGCGTGTTCGCAAATGTCCGCAGCGTCGATGGTGATCTCCGGGTACGCCATCGCGGCAATCGCGGCCAAGCTGGCGTTGCCGGTGCACAGGTCGAGCACGCGCAAGGTTCGCTCCGAAAGCCACGCATCGAGCGTGCCTGCGCCGTCACCATCGGCAAGCAGTTCGGCGATGTACGAGCGCGGCACGACAGTGCGTTCGTCGACGTAGAAGGGCACGTTTTGCAGCCACGCCTCTTTGGTCAGGTAGGCGGCCGGCTGGCGGGTATCGATGCGCTTTGCGACCAGGTTCTCAGCGCGAGCACGCTCATCGTCGTTGAGTTCGCGCTGCGCCTGTGATTCGAGTGCGTCCAACGAGAGGCCCAGCGCCCACAGCACCAGCCACGCTGACTCGTCGAAAGCGTTGGCGGTACCGTGACCAAAGCAAACGCCCGCCTGTTTGAGGCGGGCGCTTTGCGAGACGACGAGGTCGATCAGCGTCACAGCAACAAAAGTTCCATGGTCTTGCGGTAGATGTTCTTGAGCGGCTCTATGCTGCTCACGTCGACATGCTCGTCGATCTGATGGATGCTGGCGTTGACCGGGCCGAACTCCACGATTTGTGGACAGATCTTGGCAATGAAGCGCCCGTCCGAAGTGCCGCCTGTGGTCGAGAGTTGTGGCGTGAGCCGAGTCTCGGCATGTATAGCCTTGCACATCGCGTCGCTCAAGGCGCCTGCGGGCGTCAGGTACGGTTCGCCGGCCAGCGACCAGACCAACGCGTAATCTAGCGCGTGTTTGTCGAGCACACCCTTCATGCGCCGTTTGAGCTTCTCGGGTGTCGAGGCAGTACCAAATCGAAAGTTGAAATCGACCGCCAACTCATTGGGCGTCACATTGAGCGCGCCGGTGCCGGCATGAATGTTCGACATCTGCCAGCCGGTAGGAGGGAAGTAGTCGTTACCCGCGTCCCACTCGATCTTGGCCAGCTCGGCCAGTGCAGGTGCTGCCAGGTGTATAGGGTTCTTGGCCAACAGTGGGTAGGCAATGTGGCCTTGCACGCCCTTGACGGTCAACCGGCCCGAAAGGCTGCCGCGGCGGCCGTTCTTCACTGTGTCGCCGAGTTGCTGCACCGAAGTAGGCTCGCCAACAATGCAGTAGTCGAGCCTTGTGCCCTGGCCGGCGAGCCATTCACAGACCTTGACCGTACCGTCGACGGAGGGGCCTTCTTCGTCGCTGGTGAGCAGCATCGCCACCGAGCCTGCGGGGCTGGGGTGCGTGTGCAAGAACTCTTCTATCGCCACCACCATGGCAGCGATGGAAGTCTTCATATCCGCCGCGCCGCGCCCATAGAGCTTACCCGCGCGGTGGGTGGGTGCAAACGGGTCACTGTGCCATGCGTTCAGCGGGCCGGTAGGCACCACGTCGGTGTGTCCCGCAAAGGCAAGCAACTTACCACCCATTGCACCACGGCGAACAGCCCACAGATTGGTGACTTGGGCCATTGCGGGGCCGTAGAGCAAACTCTTGCACTCGAACCCCAGCGAACTCAGGCGCTCGGCAATCAACGTCTGGCAAGCTCCATCGTCAGGCGTGACGGAGCAGCGGCTGATCAATTGTTCAGCCAGGCGCAGGGCTTGGGACATCACGCAGACGGCACGTCCAGCGTGATCTCGGTGAACGTAGCTTGATCAGCG
>JAOTTZ010000421.1 GCA_029864165.1 Burkholderiaceae bacterium | reverse complement strand
GCACACCATCTACTCTGCAAGAGGAGCTTTGGCCATGTCACCGCTACGCCGACGCATGCTAGAGGACATGAAGATCCGGAATTTGTCCGACAACACCCAGCTGTCGTATCTGCAGCAGGTTTCCAGCTTTGCCAAATACTTCAAGCGCTCCCCGGAAGATCTCGGGCCGGCGGAGATCCGCGCCTATCAAGTATACGTGACCGAGGAACGCAGGCTCGCTCCCGGCAGCCTTTCCATCATCGCCGCGGCGCTACGTTTTCTGTACAAGGTCACGCTCAAGCGCGATTGGGTCGAGGAGGCCATTCCGCTTCCGAAGACGCCGTTCAAGCTACCCGTGATTTTGAGTCGAGAGGAAGTCGCCCACTTCCTCGATTCGATCGCGAGCCTCAAGCACCGCACCATCCTGATGACCTGCTACGCCGCGGGGCTGCGCATCTCGGAAGCCACTCGGCTCAAGATCACCGATATTGACAGTCAACGCATGATGGTTCGGGTCGAACAAGGGAAGAATCAGAAAGACCGCTACGTCATGCTCTCGCCACTGCTTCTCGAGGCCCTGCGTGCGTACTGGCACACCACCCGTCCCAAGGACTGGCTGTTCCCGGGCGACGGTCCCGGTCAGCCCATCACGCGAGGCGCCGTAGCCGATGCGTGCGATAAAGCCCGGCGCGTATGCGGCATCCAGAAACCGATCACGCCGCATTCGCTGCGCCATGGCTTTGCCACGCACCTGCTCGAAGCGGGCACCGATGTGCGCAAGATCCAGCTGTTGATGGGACATCGCAGCCTGGCCACGACTGCACGCTACCTCAAGGTGGCGACCACCACCGTGTGCGCCACCACCAGCCCCTTCGACCTGCTGCCACGCCCTGAGCGCTCGCCACCACCCAACACCTCGCCGAGCTATTTCTGAGCACGGCGTTGGGCCGCGAACGGCTTGAGGTGGCGGATATCTTCCGCCGCTACGGCCCCGCTTACCGCCAGCAGCACGCGGCCTCGCTCGGCGGTGGCCAGCGCCGCGTCATGAGCGCCATCGAGTTGTGCCGCACCGCCGCCCTCGGCGGTCACGTCGAGCAATGCGATCGCTGCGGCCATCAGCGTATCGCCTACGACTCCTGCAGGAACCGGCACTGTCCAAAGTGCCAGTCGCTCGCCCGCGCGCAGTGGCTCGAAGACCGTCAAGCGGAGTTGATCAACACGGAGTACTTCCATGTGGTCTTCACCCTGCCCGAGCAGGTCGCGGCCATCGCTTTGCAGAACAAGAAAGCGCTCTACGATATGCTCTTACACGCAAGCGCACAGAGCCTTCGCACCATCGGCGCCGATCCCGAACACCTCGGCGCCCAACTCGGCTTCATCACCATCCTGCACACCTGGGGACAAAATCTGATGCACCATCCCCACGTGCATTGTGTGGTACCGGGCGGCGGCCTCTCCCCGGACGGGCAACGCTGGGTCGCCTGCCGCCCAGGCTTCTTCCTCCCGGTCAATGTCCTCTCCAGGATCTTCCGCCGCCTGTTCCTGGAAGCGCTTCATAAAGCGTTCCGCGCCGGCGAACTGCAGTTCCATTCAAAACTCGAAGCGCTGCGCGATCCCAAGGCCTTCGCCACCTACCTCGGGCCCGCCGCTCAGACCGAGTGGGTCGTTTACGCCAAGGCCCCCTTCGGCGGTCCCGCACAGGTCCTCAACTACCTCAGCCGCTACACCCATCGGGTCGCCATCTCCAACAACCGCCTGCTCAGCATGCAAGACGGTAAAGTCGTCTTCCTCTGGAAGGACTACAAACATGGTGGCGCCAAGACCTCCATGACGCTCACCGCCGAGGAGTTCATCCGGCGCTTTCTTCTGCATGTACTGCCGAAAGGATTCCAGCACATTCGAAGCTACGGATTTCTGGGCAACCGTTACCGCGAAACCAAGCTCGCGCTGTGCCGCCAACTGCTGGGCACCCAAATCTCCACGGCGCACGCATCAACGGAAAACAACGACTACCGCGAGCGCTACGAAAGGCTCACAGGACAATCGCTGCGCGACTGTCCCATTTGCGGCCGAGGGCACATGGCGCGCATCGAGACCTTCCTCCCCGGTTCGTTGCCGCGCACACTTGTTCCCGATACCTCGTGATGCAACCGATGTTCTGCACACTCCTCACGCAGGCCTCGCTCCCGCCTGTCATCCGGCGGACGCAACCCCTGTGCGTACCTGCGCGCAATTCAACGCGGACCACCCGCTTCGCAGTCCGTTCTACGCTGCAATTGGTTCACGCACTCCCAATGGCGGTGTTCTCAACCCCAACCCCCTCTGCCTGACCGATCACGTCACCTTCAATCGAACCGATTCAATTCCCATAACGAAATCGGTGAAGGCGGCTTAGTACACGCGATTTTAAGCCCACCGTCGCGGTGTCAACCGTCAAGCACATAGCGTGCACCGTGCGCCGCGACGCCAGGCTTAAAATCCTCTGCTCTATGCAGAGCTCTGCATAGCGGCCACAAGCAGCCAGTAGGCTTAGCCGGTTATTCTAACCAGTCGAGGGGGTGGTTCAGAATCGGAGGATGCCGTCGCACCAGGGTGAATTTGCCCAGTCGGGGATTTTTTGCGTGGTGAATGAGTTA
>JAOTTZ010000420.1 GCA_029864165.1 Burkholderiaceae bacterium | reverse complement strand
CAGGGGCTGTTCCACCACGTGAGCACCGACGAGGTGTACGGATCGCTGGGCGAAACTGGGTTTTTCACCGAGGACACCCGCTACGACCCTTCGAGCCCCTACTCGGCGTCGAAGGCCGCCAGCGACCACCTGGTGCGCGCGTACGTCAGAACATTCGGCCTCGCGGCCAAAATCACCAACTGCTCGAACAACTACGGGCCGCTACAGTTTCCGGAAAAACTCATTCCCCTGATGATCTGCAACCTGCTCGAGCGCAAGCCGTTGCCCGTTTACGGTAACGGCCTCAACGTGCGCGATTGGCTCTACGTCACCGACCATTGCGAAGCCATCTGGACCGTCATCCAGCAGGGCAAGATCGGCGAAACGTACAACATTGGTGGCCATAACGAGCTACGCAACATCGACGTGGTGAAAAAACTTTGCGCCATCGTTGCCGACGAGACCGCAGGGAGTCTTGCAGATTTCGAGGCGCTGATCACCTACGTCACCGACCGGCCGGGTCACGACACGCGCTACGCCATCGACGCCGGCAAGATTCAGCGCGAGCTGGGCTGGAAGCCGGGGGAAACCTTCGAGACCGGGCTCAGGAAAACCGTACGCTGGTACCTAGACAACCAGGGGTGGATCGATGACGTGCGCTCGGGCGAGTACCGCGAGTGGATAGAGCGCAACTACGGCGCCCGCTAAAAAATAGGGATTCGATCATGATTCAAAAAGGCATCATCCTGGCGGGCGGGTCTGGCACCCGGTTGCATCCGCTGACCCTGACCGTCAGCAAACAGCTCATGCCCGTCTACGACAAGCCCATGATTTACTACCCGCTCAGCACATTGATGCTAGCGGGCATCCAGGACGTTCTCGTCATCACGACCCCCCACGAGCAAAACCAGTTCAAAACGCTGCTCAAGGATGGAGCGCAGTGGGGTATGCGCATCTCGTTCGCCGTGCAGCCCAGCCCCGATGGTTTGGCGCAGGCGTTTCTGATTGGCGAAGACTTTGTCGCCGGTGACCCTTGCGCGCTTGTGCTCGGTGACAACATCTTCCACGGGCATGGCATGACGGCGCTGCTGCGCAAAGCGGCCGAACACGAGCGCGGTGCCACCGTGTTCGGCTACTGGGTCGCAGACCCGCAGGCCTACGGCGTCGCCGAAATCGACGCCGAAGGTCGGGTCGTCAGCATCGAGGAAAAACCCGAACGCCCAAAGAGCAACTATGCCGTCACCGGACTTTACTTTTACGACCGTCAGGTCGTCGAGCTGGCAAAGTCGCTCAAGCCGTCGAAGCGAGGTGAGCTCGAAATCACCGATCTCAACCGCCTGTACCTAGACCGCGGCGCCCTGCGCATAGAGCGGTTCGGTCGGGGTGTCGCGTGGCTAGACACGGGGACGCACGATGGTCTCTTGGAGGCGGCCAACTTCATCCAGACGGTACAGCACCGACAAGGTTTGTCAGTGGCGTGTCCCGAAGAGATCGCGTTCAACAGCCGGTGGATAGACCAGGAGCGTTTGCTCAAGCTTGCCGATCCGCTCAAGAAGACGGGCTATGGGCAGTACCTGATCAACTTGATGCAGCGCGGAGGCTGAGGACAAATGAAAGTCATACCTCAAAGCCTGCCCGAGGTGCTCTTGATCGAGCCGCAGGTGTTCGGTGACGAGCGTGGATACTTTGTGGAAACCTTTCACGCTGAGCGCTACGCTGCAGCGGGGATGGCGGCCCCACTTGTCCAAGACAACGTTTCGTTCTCACGCCAAGGAATTCTCCGCGGCCTACACCTGCAGCATCCACACAGCCAAGGCAAGCTTGTCTACGTTCTCGAAGGCGAGGTGTTCGACGTCGCGGTGGACGTGCGCGCAGGCTCGCCCAGGTTTGGTACGTGGGTGGGGGTCACCCTGTCGTCCACCAACTACCGGCAGATGTACGTCCCGCCTGGATTCGCGCACGGCTTTTGCGTGACCAGTCCGAGCGCGTTGTTCGTCTACAAGTGCACCGACATGTACCACCCAGAATGCGAGTTGAGTGTCGCCTTCGACGACCCAGATCTAGCGATTGTGTGGCCGGTTGCGGCACCGCAAGTCAGCGCCAAGGACCGGGCAGCGCCCCGTCTCGCGCAATTGGATCGTACCAAGCTGCCGCGTTTTGAAGAAACACCGCCATGAGCCGTTTTCTCGTGCTCGGCAGCAAAGGCATGCTGGGACGAGCGTTCCGCGACAAGCTCGCCAGCGCCGGACACCACGCGCGCGAACTCGATCTGCCTGAGCTGGACATTTCTGAACGCTCGCAGGTCGAAGCGTGTGTGGAACCCGGCTACGCGGCGGTGATCAACTGCGCGGCCTACACCAACGTGGACATGGCCGAGAGCGAAGAGTCGACGGCGCTGCGCGTCAACGCTGTCGGCCCCGGCAACCTCGCTGAGGTGTGCCGCGAGCGCGGTGTGACGCTTGTTCACTTCAGCACCGACTATGTGTTTTCCGGTAGCGCCAGCGTTCCCTACCCGGTCGACGAGCCCCTTGCGCCGCTCAATGCCTACGGCCGCACCAAAGCCGAGGGCGAGATTGCCATTCGCAAGGCAGGCGTCAGGCACTTGATCCTGCGCACGAGCTGGCTGTACGCGCCGTGGGCCAG
>JAOTTZ010000419.1 GCA_029864165.1 Burkholderiaceae bacterium | reverse complement strand
GCGGTTGTGTGGGTCCGACCATGAAGATGTTGGCCGGCTTGATATCGCAGTGCACGACCCCTCGCGAGTGCGCGTACGCCAGCGCGTCGGCCACGCGTTGCACGATCATCGCAGCTTGTTTCGGCGACGGGCGCCAGCCATCGACGCCGAGTTGCCGCAAATCACCGCCTTTGAGCAGTTCCATCGCCACATAGGCACCTTGTTCGCTGATGCCGGCGTCGTACACCGTTGCAATGTAGGGGTGGCTCAAACTGGCCGCGGCACGTGCCTCATTGAGGAAGACGCTGTTGAACGCTACGCGTTCCTCGGCGTCCAGCGCAGGTTGTACTGTTTTGACAGCGACCAGCCGCGACAAGACCGGATCGTAAGCGGCATAAAGCGTTCCAAGCCTACCTTCGCCGATGCGGTACCGCAACGTATAGCGCCCGATGTGCTCCATGGGGGGCTGAGCATCTCCTTCGCCGTCGGCCGCGGTGTCAACAAAAACCAGCGCTGGCTCGACCGCCTGGTCGTCGTCGCTGTCGCTCCGCGGCCGGTTTGACTGCGCGCCGAAGGCGGGGTTTGGCGGCGATTCGTCGGACGGCGGCGGTTTCATGCTATGTGTCAGTCCGGCGAGTTGGTGGCAGCGACGGCCACTTCACCGATTGCGAAGTGTGACCTTGGGCACATCTGGCCACGGCTGGCGACGAGAAGATTGAGCATGGACACGATAACTCTCCGCCATGGCGCTGAAAGCAAGCACCGTAACCGCACATCAAACGAGGTGTAGCGATCGACACCAAGCGCAAACCACAAACGCACTGAAGTGCGCCGAGAAATTCTACGCTCACGCCATTGAGCAAACGGGATGGGTTGGCGCTTGCCCGGCCCGATAATACTGACACCACCATAGCCTTCTTGTGCACTGGCCCCATGACCGCCCCCGAATTGCGAGATGAAGAAGAACACAAGCCTGGCAATTTTCTGCGCAGCGTCATCGAGCGCGATCTGGCACGCGGTGTGCATGCCGGGCGTCGCTACGGCGGCAGTCCGGGCGACGCTGCGCACCACGCCGCGGGGCCGTTAGACCCGGCGCGGATTCGCACCCGCTTCCCGCCCGAGCCCAACGGTTACTTGCATATAGGTCACGCCAAAAGCATCTGCCTGAACTTTGGCTTGGCGCGCGATTACGGCGGTGCGTGCCACTTGCGATTCGACGACACCAATCCTGAAAAAGAGGAACAGGAGTACGTCGATACCATCCTCGAATCTGTGCGTTGGCTGGGTTGTAGCTGGGAGCACAACGGCACCAATCACCTCTACCACGCCAGTGACTACTTCGGCTTCATGTATCGCGCTGCCGAATACTTGGTCGAAAGCGGTCACGCGTACGTGGACGAACAGAGTGCCGATGAGATGCGTGCCAACCGCGGTGACTTTGCCCACCCCGGTACGGACAGCGCGTTTCGCAACCGAACGCCCGCTGAAAACCTTGCGCGTCTGCGCGAGATGCGCGACGGCCACCATGCAGATGGCGCCATGGTGTTGCGCGCCAAGATTGACATGGCGCATCCCAACATCAATATGCGCGACCCCACGCTCTACCGCATCAAGCACGCTACGCACCACAACACCGGAGACACCTGGTGCATTTACCCGATGTACACGTACGCGCATCCGATCGAGGATGCGCTGGAAAACATCACACACAGCATCTGCACGCTGGAGTTCGAAGACCAGCGTCCGTTCTACGACTGGTTGCTGGAGCGCTTGGTGGAAGGAGGGTTGCTGCAATCACCATGCCCGCGGCAATACGAGTTTGCACGCCTGAACGTCACCCACGTGATCACCAGCAAGCGCAAGCTCAAGCAACTGGTCGACGAGGCTATCGTTGATGCTTGGGACGACCCGCGCATGCCCACCATCGTCGGTATGCGCCGCCGCGGCTACACGGCCGAGGCGTTGCAGTTGTTTGCCGAGCGCACGGGGGTGAGCAAAGCAGGGGGCTGGATCGCCTACAGCTCGCTGGAGATCGCCCTGCGCGACGACCTAGACCCCAAGGCGGCGCGAGCGATGGCCGTTCTCGATCCATTGAAACTGGTGCTGACGAACCTTGGAGCAATCGATCTCTGCAGCGCTCCCGTTCATCCCGCGCACCCCGAGCGCGGCCGGCGCAGCTTTGGCTTAGGCCGCGACATTTGGATCGAAAGCGATGACTTTATGGAAGTTCCCGTAAAGGGCTACCACCGGCTTTTTCCAGGCAACACCGTGCGTTTGAAGTATGGGCATGTGGTGCGCTGCACCGGCTGTGCCAAGGACGCTGCGGGCCGCATCACCGAAGTACACGCCGAACTGGTGCCCAACACCAAAAGCGGCACCCCCGGCGCCGACGCTGTCAAGGTCAAGGGCGTCATCACCTGGGTCAGCGCGCACGATGGCTTGCGCGCCGAAGTGCGCCTCTACGAGCACCTGTTTACCCACGAACAGCCGGACGCCGGCGATATGGACCTCAAGACCGCGCTGAATAGCAACAGCAAAACAATAGTTACCGCGTACGTCGAGCCGTCACTCGCGAACGCTGCCGCTGAAGATAGGTTTCAATTCGAGCGGCACGGCTACTACGTTGCCGACCGGTACGCCCACGGACTT
>JAOTTZ010000418.1 GCA_029864165.1 Burkholderiaceae bacterium | reverse complement strand
TCACGCTGCCCGCTCGCGTGCTGCGTCGCATCGATCAGGCCGCCAAACAATCAGGTGAAACGCGCTCAGCCTATCTTGCCAGGCGGGCTCTGGCAGCCTAAGCCGCTCGGCCCTACGCCGTAAAGGCAGCGCGAAAATCGCTGGAATTCATGCGGATCAAACGATGACGAACAACATGACGTATCGCGGCTACACCGCAAGCATGAACTTCGATCCGGAGGACAAGGTTATTGTTGGCCGCTAGACGTTAACGATATCGTCTCGTTTCATGGCGAGTCGGTCGCCGAGTTTGAGGCCAACTTTCACATGGCCGTTGATGACTACATTGCTGCGTGCAAAAGTCTTGGCAGCGCACCCGACAAGCCTGCGGGTGGCAAGCTCATGTTGCGGGTTGCTGCCGATGTCCACGCGGCAGCTCTAAAGGCTGCCGCGCGTCGTGGAGTCAGTCTGAGTTAGTGGGCGGAGCAAGCGCTCAGCACGGTCAGCCGGAGAAGTCGAACGTCAAAGTCCGCGCACGCGAATCTGGGGCGAAACCGTTCGCGAAAGCAGACGCGCTCAGGCCCGCGGTCTCCTCGTGTCGCTTAGCTCGTTGAGGCTGTTCCCCCTTGCGCGATCGAGTGTGGAACTCGCCAAGTGCGCTCATGCGGCTCAGTAACTGCGCCCGGCCTTGTACTGCGCCTGCGTCTTGCGCGCACGTTGTGTTGCCAGCTCGATGGCAGCGAACGAGCGCGCCGCGTGCGCGTGGCACACCGTCAGCGCCAATGCGTCGGCGGCGTCCTTGCTCGGCCGCACAGGCAAGCCCAGCAGGCGCGAGACCATTTCTTGCACTTGTTCCTTGCGCGCTTTACCCTGGCCGACGACGGCTTTTTTTACTTGTAAAGCGGTGTACTCGGCGACTTCGATATTGCTGCTGACAAGCGCTGTTATCGCTGCGCCGCGCGCCTGCCCTAGCAGCAAAGTGCTTTGCGGGTTGACGTTGACGAAAACGATCTCGACCGAGGCGCACTGTGGCTGATATCGCGCTGCCACTTCTCGAACGCCGTCAAAGATCACCTTCAGGCGCGCAGGCAACGAGCCGGCGTCCACGTTGTCGGTCTTGATGGTGCCGCTGGCGACGTAGAAAAGCCGCGGGCCATCGACGTCGACCACGCCGAACCCGGTGCTGCGTAAGCCGGGATCTATGCCGAGTATGCGCACGACATTATTGACACTGCACTAGCCGCCACGTTTAATCTCAGAGCGCACGGCCCAACGTTCGATCGCGCTGCGCAACTCGGTCTGGCTGACCGGCTTGCTCAAATAGTCGTCCATGCCTGATGCGATACACGCTTGGCGATCCTCGGCAAATACACCCGCTGTCAGCGCGACAATCGGCGTTCGCCGGTCACGCTCGCCTTCGCGGATGCGGTTCGTTGCTGCGTAGCCGTCCATGGTGGGCATATGGCAGTCCATGAAAATGATGTCGTAGGTTTGCGCCAAGGCTGCATCGCTGGCCGCAAGACCGTCGGTCACCATGTCAACGCTACAGCCGAAGTTCTTCAACATGGCTTGAACCACCATGCTGTTGATGGGATTGTCCTCTGCTACCAGCACCCGGCACCCGGCGATGACCCGCGCCGCCGGCGCAACACCATCATCAATGGCTGGGGTCGTATCCTTGGTGAAGTCGACCGCAAACCAAAAATCAGAACCCTCGCCTGGCACACTCGTCACGCCGACTTCGCCACCCATAAGTTTGACGATCTCGCGCACGATGGAGAGCCCCAAACCACTGCCACCGTAGATGCGCGTGGTGGACGCGTCCGCCTGCGTGAAGGGGTCGAAGATGTGTGCCTGCCTTTGAACCGGAATGCCGATTCCGGTGTCTTTGACCGAGAACCGCAGTTTCACGCTGTCGTCGCGATCTTCAATGACGTCAACGACGACAGCCACCTTCCCGCGCTGGGTGAACTTGATGGCATTACCGATCAAATTCAACAATAGCTGCCTGAGGCGGCCGGGATCGCCGACCAGCGCGGAGGACAGATCCTGCGCCACGTCGCATTGCAAGATCAGCGCCTTGTTGTTCGCGCTGGCTTCCATCAGTTGTACGATTTCCGTCACCAGAATACGGGCATCGAAGCGCGTTTGCTCAAGTACGATCTTGCCCGATTCGACGCGCGATAGATCGAGCACGTCGTTGATGATGGTCAGCAAGGCAATGGTGGAGTTGTGCGTCGTTTTAGCCAACTGCCGCTGGTCGGCTGTCATCTCCGTACCGAGTAACAACTCTGTGGTTCCGAGTATGCCGTTCATGGGCGTGCGTATCTCGTGACTCATGGCGGCGAGAAACTGCGACTTCGCGCGGTTGGCGCCCTCGGCATGCACGCGTGCGCGATCGAGTTCGAGCGCCTGAACCTCGAGCAGATGCGTCTTGCTTTCGAGCTGGTGCAGCAACTCGCGCGCCTTGCGCATTGCGGCACGGGTGTGGTTGCGCAAGGATTCGACGGCAATTCCAGTCAGCGAGATATAGGTCCCCATGATGTACATGACCGCTGCAATCAACAGCCGCTCGTGCCATTGGGCCGGCTGCTGTTGCCAAAGCGCGGTGGCGGCCGCGTACGCGACGTAGGTACCAATGACAACGTTGTTG
>JAOTTZ010000417.1 GCA_029864165.1 Burkholderiaceae bacterium | reverse complement strand
CCGGTTGGCGCGTAACGACCAAGAGATTGCATCTTGGGCGCACCCCTTCGAAGCGCTGGCTGCCGTCGCGACGGGCGATCCCGAAAACGTCCGCTTCGATGGCGAGTGCCCCGAGGGCATGGACTTCGTCGGCGGTTGGGTGGGCGTGCTGGGCTACGACCTCGCGCGTCAGATCGAGCGCCTGCCCGAGCATGCCCAACACGACCCCGTGCTGCCCCGGCAATGGTGGCTGGCGGTTGACCAAGTGCTGGCCTTTCATCACGCGAGCGGGCTTTGGTGGCACGCGACAGTGCACGGCCCGAGTGAGCGTTGGCCTTGGACGCAGCCCGATCGGCCTGAGATATGGACCCGGACGCTGCAACGCGCCCGCGGTTCCCTGCCGGCGCGTACTCACTGGCACGCCGGGCCTCGCAGTTTGCGCACATCGCGTGCCCAGTTCGAACGCGGCGTGCGCGCTATCCGCGAAGCGATCGCGCGCGGTGACGTTCTGCAAGTCAACCTGACGCGGCGCGAAGATGCGGATTTCGCGGGTGATGCATGGGCCTTGTACGAAGACCTCGTGTCGGCCAATCCAGCGCCGTTTGCCGCTTATCTGGAAGGCCCGGGCTTTGCCATCGCCAGTTGCTCGCCAGAACGTTTCCTGCATCGGCGCGGCGATGGGGTCGAGGCGCGCCCGATGAAGGGAACCGTTGCCCGTGGCGTCGACGAAGCAGGCGACAACGCACAACGTCAGTGGCTGGCGGCGAGCGCCAAAGATCATGCGGAAAATGTCATGATTGTCGATTTGATGCGCAACGACCTCGGGCGCGTGGCCGAGGTCGGTAGCGTTCGCGTGCCCGAGCTGTTTGCGCTGGAGCCTTATGCCACTGTGTGGCAAATGGTTTCGACTGTGCAGGCACGTCTGCCCGCCGGCTGTGGCGTCGATGACCTGCTGCGCGCCTGCTGGCCCCCGGGTTCGGTGATCGGTGCGCCAAAGGTCAAGGCGATGGAAATCATCGAGTCGCTGGAGCCGCTGCGGCGCGGCTGGTACGCCGGTTCGGTGGGCTATTTGGATTGCCGCGGCAACATGGACCTGTCGGTCGTCATCCGCACCGCCATCGTTGCTGGCGGGCGCGTCATGCTGCAGTTCGGCGGCGGCATCGTCGCCGACTCCGATCCGGCAAAGGAGTGGGCAGAAACCGTGGCCAAGGGGCGTTACCTCGTCGAAACGTTGGAACGGGGAGCAGGCAAGGCGCGTTTGGGTTGATGCTTAGTCGTTTACTTGCAGTGCGTACTGCAAGCGGCAAGCGCAGAACCATTGCCTTGAACCTGTCACCGACAAGGGCGGCGTCGTGCCACGCGTCATGGTTCAGAAACAAGGTTCAAGCTTTCCTCAAATCGAAGGATGTATCCCATTCACATAGACAGCAACATGAAGACATCACGAAAGGAACCGCAACCATGAGCACGCAAATCAAAGATATGCGCACGCCACCGTTTCAGTGGATTTGTTCCATCCAAACCAGCTACGACCGCAAAGTCCGCCTAAGCCCTGATAAGCCGCTCGATTCCGAAGGTTATACCCACTTCGGCACCGGCGTGTTGATCACCGAGCGGCACGTGTTGACCTGTGCCCATAACGTCTCGGCGGTCTACCAATACAAAGGTAAGTGGCTATCGAAGAAGCCTGTGGAAATTCGGGTTAAGGTAGGGCGCAACGACGAAGGATATTCGGTCAAGCCTTTTTGGTACCGCGCCAAACTTCCGGCTGCCGTATCGGGCTTATTTGGGAACTACCGCACGAATAAAGATCAGGACGCGTTGCGCGAACTGGCTGTGATCGAGCTCAAATCGCCGATCGGGGAAAAGAAGTTCGTCAAATCTGGCAAACGCCTAAAGGTTGGCTGGTGGTCCTCCGCATACATGTCTTACATTCGACCCGTCGAGGGGTCGTTTAAGACCGCGCTTCGAAAAAAGAAAATCAATGTCTGCGGCTACCCCGGTGACGCCGATCCAGGAGGCCAAAACGACACTACTGCCGGGATCCCCGTCAGTGAGTTCGTCTCTGTTGCCGGCGTCGGGACCGATACCCGCCCGCTGCTCACCTTCTACGCGACAATGGGGAACGGCCAAAGTGGCGGCCCTGTATGGGTGGTCGACCGAAACACCAAAAAACGCTACCTCGTGGCGGTGTACTTTGGGCGCGACAATAACACCGGCGCTCAATTGGGCCGGTTGATCACGCCCGACGTGATCAACCAGTTAGAAAACTGGGGGATCCAGCGGCACAAACTGTCTCTGTCTCAAACCCCTTCCGTTGCGTAGCTGCGCCGTGCCATCCTTGGGGGAATTAGGGTCAGGGGCGTTTATCGAACCATGGTTCATCAGCAAGACCCTACGCTACGCTCATCCGCGCTGCGCCGTACCGGACGGTGCGGCACTCCGGCGAGCCTGGCACGCGAAGATCACCGCAGGACCAGCACCGGCACGTCGCTCAGGCGCAGCAGCGTGCCCGTCGTGCTGCCGACGATGAACTGGCGGATCCTGGAGTGCCCATAAGCCCCATCACAAGCAGCGCAGGGGCCTGCGCCTTCAGCAACGGCGGCAGTACATCTTCGGGCTCACCAGGCACGACCTGCGTCTTTGCGTCGAAGCC
>JAOTTZ010000415.1 GCA_029864165.1 Burkholderiaceae bacterium | reverse complement strand
CGATTACCATGGGCTGACTGTCGGCGCCGATTCAAAATTGAGCCACCGTGCCGACCGAATTTTGAGCCGGGGGTAAATGCTGACCGTGTGATGGTCAGCTGTGGATAAGTGTAGCTCTATGCTTTGGTTTGTTGACCTCCTTTGTGCTGTGTTGATTGCGCGGGGGAAGCCGCGAAGGGCGTAGCCCGAAGCGGCTTCCCCCGCGCGCGACTTCGGTTCAGGCGGCAGTGTTTGGCGCGTGCTTGTTGCCCCGTCGTACCTGCTCGCGCTCCTTGACTCGCTTGTTGGCCGCTGCAGTACTGCGGTTGAAGCGAATCGAATCGTTGCCCGTCTCGAGGATGTGGCAGTGATGCGTTAGCCGGTCCAGCAACGCAGTGGTCATCTTTGCATCGCTGAAGACGGTTGCCCATTCGGCGAAGTCCAGGTTCGTCGTGATGATCACGCTGGTATGCTCGTAGAGCCGGCTGAGCAGGTGGAACAGCAACGCCCCGCCGGCTTGGCTGAATGGCAAGTACCCCAGTTCGTCCAGGATGACCGCGTCCATGCGCAACAGGCTGGCTGCAATACGCCCAGCCTTGCCCTGGGCCTTCTCATGCTCGAGTGCGTTGACCAGATCCACCACCGAGTAAAAGCGTACACGCTTGCTGTGGCGCGTGATGCCCGACACGCTGATGGCGGTTGCCAGGTGAGTCTTGCCCGTACCTGGTCCACCCACCAACACAACGTTGTGCGCCTGCTCGGTGAACGACATGTTGGCCAGCTGCATCACGAGCTTACGATCCACTGGCGAGATGTCGAAGTCAAAGCCCGCGAGATCGCGGTGCGCCGGGAACTTCGCCGAGCTCATCTGGTGACGCACAGATCGCATTGCGCGATCGGTGGTCTCGGCCTGCAGTAAATGTTCGATCAGCCAGCGCGAGGAGTCCACTGCCGCGTTGGCACCTTGTTCGACCAGATCGGTCCAGGCCAGTGCCATACCATGCAGTCGCAGCTCCTTGAGTTCAGCAATGAGTTCACGCATGATTGGCCTCCTGTGCGTCGTGCTGGGCCGCAGCACGCAGCGTGTCGTAGCGCGCGGCGTCGGCCACTGGCGGCGTGCTTACCTGCAGCGATGTGCTGACGTTGTCCGGCCTGGGTGCTGCGTTGAGCCGCGCCAGCACGTTTTGCACATGCTCCACGCTGACCCGACCTGACGGTGGTGCATGCTCCAGAGCGAGTTCGACCGCCACCAGCACGGCATCGAGCCCCGTGCGAGGTACGAGGGCCAACACCTGCGCCATCGCACGATCACCGCCTTGCTCGCGCAGCAGTGCGCGGCGCAACTGCTGCAGCGGCTCTGGCAGGTCAGCAAACGGCGCTCCGTTGCGCAAGGCCCCGGGCTTGCGTTGCAGCAGCGGGATGTAATGCTGCCAGTCGTACTGCGTCCGGCCTTCGTCGCCCAGTCGCTCATGGTCCGCGACGATCGCCTCGCCAGCGACGACCTTCACGCGGTTCGGGTACAGGCGCGTGCTGACCATCTGGCCCGCCAGCTCGCACGGCACCGAGTAGCGGTTGCGCGCCACCGACACCAGACAGGTGCTCGACACCCGGGCCAGCTTTTCGACGTAGCCGTCGAAGGCCGCCGTCATGGGCATCAGATGCGCGCGTTCGTGCTCGAGCATCTCGGCGATGCTGAAGGCTTCGTGCTCGGGGTGGCTACACTCCTGCCATAGCTCGCGGCAGCGCTGTGCCAGCCATGCGTTCAGCTCCTGCAAACTGCCCCAGCGACGCTTGGCCGCATCAATCCACACGCGCCGGCGGCTGTCCTGCACGTTCTTCTCGACAATGCCTTTTTCCCAGCCACTGGCGACATTGCAGAAGTCGGCGTCGAACAGGTAGTGCGCACACATGACAGCAAAGCGCGAGTTCACGACTCGACCCTTACCCTTTTTGACCTTGTCGACAGCCGTCCTCATGTTGTCGTAGATGCCTCGGTGAGCAATACCCAGCGCTGCAAAGCAACGAGTGTGAGCGTCGAATAACATCTCGTGACCTTGGCTGGGGTAGGCCACCAGCCAAAACGCCCGCGACGCACACAGCTTCATGTGCGCCACCTGCAGCCTTCGGTACACGCCGCCAACAACCAGGCCTTCCTCGCTCCAGTCAAACTGAAACGCTTCGCCGAGCTCGAAACTCAGTGGCACAAACGCCGCCTTGTTCAGCGTCTGACCTTCGCCCTGGCGCCATTCACGGATGAAGTCGGCTAGCCTGCTGTAACCACCGTCGTAGCCCGCAGCCTTCACCTCCTTGTGCAGTGCCAGCGCCGTGCGCCTCTCGCGCTTGGGCCGATGGGCATCGGCCTTGAGCGCCTGTTTGATCGCCTCGTGAAACGGCGTCAGCTTCGTAGGCCGCGGCACTCTGCGGTACTTCAGGCCATCTTCAACCGGCGCCTCCAGCCACTTGCTTACCGTGTTGCGCGACAGCCCTGTGGCGCGGGCAATCTCGCGCACCGACTTCCTATCCCGGCTGTGCATCCGCCGGACTTTGCCAATCATCTCCATGGTGATCACTCCTTTGCACCTCACTGCTTAAAAAAGCAGCAGGGTAGGTTGAACACCCGGCTCAGTTTTCGATCGGCACAACCCTCAAAAGTGGCTCA
>JAOTTZ010000416.1 GCA_029864165.1 Burkholderiaceae bacterium | reverse complement strand
GCCCAAGCGGGCTGCGACGCGCATCTGACCAAACCGATCAGCAAGGCGGTGCTGTTGCAAGCGTTGCGCCAATTTGGGCCTCAGGTAAGCTGTGTCATCGCGGCTGATGAGACCCCCGCGCCGCAACAAGTCGAAAGCGCGGTAGCGGACGCAGCGGCATCTGTCGATGGCCCGCTGGCGCGGCTTGAGCACTCCGGCTTGTTCGACGTGCAGACGATTCTGGAGCGCCTGAACGGCGACCGGGACTTGCTGCTGCGCGTCGTGGTGGCTTGGCGACCACAGTTGAGTGCGTGGGAAGCCCACTATGCACAAGCGCTGTCGTCCGGCGATCTCGCGCTTGCGAACAGGATGGTGCATGACCTCAAAGGCGCGGCGGCAACCCTTGGCGCAAGCGTTTTGGTTGAGCGGGTAGTCGCCCTCGAAGCAGCGCTGCGCAAAAACCATACGTCGAGCTGCGCTGATTTGCAAGCCGAAGTCAAAGCAGCGCTGCTCGCCCACGTAGCGGCTATAGACCACGCGCTAACGGCGCCGCGAATCACGCAGGATAGAACCGAGTAACCCGCGAGCGATCTCCCGGCCCACCGCTGAGCCTATGCTGCGCACGGCAGAGCGCGCCGCCGATTGCGCTAGACCTTCGTGTCTGCCGCCGCGCGGTCCGGTGCGGCCAAACACCATGTCTTTCAAACCGTCGAGCAAACCGCCGCCGGCGTCCGGCGGCGTTTGCACGCGGGTGCTCCCATCACTATTGGCGGCGTCGGCCGCCACGCGGCTCTTGAGCCTCTCGTGCGCCGACTCGCGGTCTACCGCTTTTTCGTATACCCCTGCCACCAGCGAACCCGCCATCAGCGCTTCGCGCTGTTCGGGCGTGATCGGGCCGATCTGGCTGCCAGGCGGCAACACATAAACACGCTCGGTCACGCTGGGCCGCCCCTGCTCGTCCAGTAAGCTGACCAGCGCCTCACCGACGGCCAACTCGGTGATGGCGGTCTCGATATCGAGGTTTGCATTAGCGCGCATGGTGGTCGCTGCCGCCTTAACGGCCTTTTGGTCGCGCGGCGTGAACGCGCGCAGGGCATGCTGCACGCGGTTGCCAAGCTGCGCCAGCACGCCGTCAGGAATATCCAGCGGGTTCTGGGTCACGAAGTACACACCCACGCCCTTGCTGCGCACCAGCCGCACGACCAATTCGATGCGCTCGATGAGCGCTGCCGGCGCCTCTTTGAACAGCAGGTGCGCCTCGTCGAAGAAGAACAAGAGCTTGGGTTTGTCCAGATCACCCACCTCAGGCAACTGCTCGAACAGCTCAGACAGCATCCACAGCAAAAAAGTGGCGTACAAGCGCGGCGCGTTCATCAACTGGTCAGCAGCTAGAACGTTGACTACGCCTTGACCGTCAACCGTCTGCATGAAGTCAGCAATGTCCAGCATGGGCTCGCCAAAGAACTTGTCGCCGCCCTGCTCATTGAGCTGCAGCAGGCCACGCTGTATGGCTCCCACGCTGGCGGCGCTGACGTTGCCGTACTCGGTGGTGAACTGGCTGGCGTTCTCGCCCACATGCTGCAACATGGCGCGCAAGTCTTTCAAGTCAAGCAGCAACAGACCGTTGTCGTCGGCCACTTTGAACACGAGCTGCAACACGCCCTGCTGCGTATCGTTGAGCGCCAGCATACGGGCCAGCAGCAGCGGGCCCATGTCGCTGACCGTTGCGCGCACCGGGTGGCCCTGGGCGGCAAACACGTCCCAAAGCGTAACGGGGCAGACGGTCGGGTCCGGCGCCTTCAAGCCACGTTCAGTCAGCAGCTTGGTCACCTTGTCGGGCAGCTTGCCGCGCTGGCTGATGCCGGACAGGTCGCCCTTGACATCGGCCATGAACACCGGCACGCCGAGCTTGCTGAAACTCTCGGCCAGCGTCTGCAAGGTGATGGTCTTGCCCGTGCCAGTGGCTCCCGTGATCAGACCGTGGCGATTGGCAAGCGCCGGCAGCATGTGACATTGAATGTCGCCATGTTGCGCAACAAGAACAGGGTCGGCCATCGAAGAGCTAAGTCGCGTCGTGACTTACCAGTCTAACGGATACTTCGATTCACGCTCCTACCGACAAGGCTACCGTCACGTCTCTAGCGGCGCAGCGCGCACCTCTTGACGCCCCCCCCTAAAGCTAGGGGTTGCCGTTGAGGTCAGGAACGTGCATGCTCACGCCCCAGCTTGGCCACGATGGCACGTAACTACTATTCGGAGACCTGTCATGCACCGTTCACACCTATTCGCCATGCTCGCCTTGTCCGCCCTGACACTAGCCGCTGTGCCAGTGAGGGCAGACGTGAGTACGGAGATCAACCTACGCGCGGAAGACTTCACTAAAGATCTGTCTTCCAGCAAGTCCGACCCTCGCGTCGTCAGCGACCATCTCGAACGCCTGCCCGGCGATCCAGTCGGCAAAGCCAGCGGCGATGCGTCGGCTGATTTAGGCACCGGCGAATTGCGTGCCAAAGCATTCGCGGAAAAGAAAGATGGATTTGAAATCCTGGTCGGTGCCGCTGCGCGCGCAACCGCCACGGATACGCTGACAGTGGTCGACCCCTTAGGTGGTGTCTCGCCGGTGCCGGTTTCGTTTCAAATGGCTGTAGACGGCGATCTC
>JAOTTZ010000414.1 GCA_029864165.1 Burkholderiaceae bacterium | reverse complement strand
TGCCACACATGGATGCACTCCAAAGCCGACCGCGGTTTAGAAGTCGCCATTGTGACGGACAAGCGGCTCTCTCGGGCATGCCCAGACGACCAAGATCGCCAACGGTTGCCGAAACGCCAGGGCGCAGCAGGGCACAATCGGGGGGCGCTTTGGCGCAGCAGTGGAATCAGCCGCACAGGGCACAATGACGCATGCCCGTCTTTACCGACAAGGTCTGCCCGCGTGCTGAGCTGGCCACGCGTGTTTCCAAGTTGCCCCGCCCGCTGGTGTTCACCAACGGGGTATTCGACATTTTGCACTGCGGCCACGTGCGCTACTTGGCTGAGGCGCGCGGCCTCGGCGCCAGTCTGGTGCTAGGCTTGAACAGCGACGCGTCGGTGCGTGGTCTGGGCAAGGGGCCGGGGCGGCCGCTGAACAAAGAGCTAGACCGGGCTTGTGTTCTGGCGGCGCTGGAAAGCGTCAGCCTGTTGACACATTTCGACGAAGCCACACCCGTGCAGTTGATAAAGCTGGTGCGACCGGATTGGTACGTCAAAGGCGGCGACTACGACGTCGAAACTTTGGAAGAAGCGCGTGTTGTGCGTTCTTGGGGCGGACAAGCACGGGCGATTGCTTTCCTGGACGGCTATTCAACCTCGGGGCTGGTGCAGCGCATCCGCGGTGGAGCATGACGCTTCGACGAGACCTTCTTTCTCCAGCGCCACCTATGCGCTTGCGAAGTCGGAAAAAGTGGCGCGTTCCAGGTATGCGTGACGAACACCCACCGGCGAGCGATGGCAACTGCCCCAAGGCAGTAGTCAAGTTTGGGCGGGTTCAGTGGCTCAGAAGTTGCGGCAAACGCTCGGTCGCTGCTACGCGGTCGGGTCGGTTGCAGGCCTTGTCTTGCCGCCATCAAAGCTTGAAGTCTTCTAGCCTTTTGCCGGCAGCCAGCGCCGCCTTCAACCAGTTGGGACGCAAGCCACGGCCGCTCCAAGTGTCCCCAGTGGCTGCGTTGCGATACTTTGCGGCGACCTTCGAGCCCCCGCGGGCAGCGGATTTAGCCGTGTGTTTACCGCGAAGATCAGCCGGGGTCAAACCATACTCTGCCATGAGCGACTTGACTTTTGCGATGGCCTCTGCGCGCTCCTCGCGCGTCGCAGATTTGATTTGATTTTCCAGCGCGGTTTTTTGCGCCAGCAATTCCTTCAGTGTGGGCATGTCTCTATTCCTTTGTTGAGCGAAAGGAACCACTCCTTCCAGCGCATTATTCTATCAAGATTGATATTGTCAGCCAACCGGTTCAATCACACCCAAACTCAACTCGCGATTACTCACGCCATTTTTAGCCCCGACAATTTGGGCGCCAAAACTATTTGTAACCCACTCGGTCTAGCATATGTTGAACAATGTTTTGATTTGCTCCGATGGCAGCGACTGAAATTGAATCCGAATTGAAACGTCCCATCGAGACCAGCGCCGGATTGGTAAGCCTAATATTTTCGACCGCTGGCCATTCGTTGTTACCATCAGCGAAATAGACTTGAGCCTTATCGCTGGCAAGGTATTCCAAAAACTTTTGCGCGGCGCCCAGATTTTTGGCGTAACGGGCGATGGCACCGCCGGCCACATTGACATGCGTGCCCCAGCTCTTTTGGTTGGGGAAGACCACGTCGATCTTGTCCATCACGCCGCGGTCATCGGGCTTGCCAGACCGCATCAACCGCGCAAGGTAATAGGTGTTGGCCAGCGCGACCTGGCACTCGCCGCTGGCCACGGCTTTGATTTGGTCGGTGTCACCGCCCTTGGGGTCTCTGGCCATGTTGTGGACCAGCCCCTGCAGCCACGCTTCGGTCTGCTGCGCCCCCAGGTGTTCGAGCATCGCACCGAACAGCGACAGGTTATATGGGTGTGAGCCGGAGCGAGTGCATACTTTTCCTTTGTTTTTCGGGTCCGCCAACTCTTCGTAGGTATCGACGTCATCCCGTTTGACGTGCTGCTTGTTGAACACCACCACGCGCGCGCGGGTGGAAAAGCCGAACCAAGCCGAGCCTTGCCCCTCATCCTGGCCACGCAGCGCGGCCGGTATGCGCGCTACAAGCACGGCTGATTTCAAGGGCCGAAATTGGCCATCAGCTTCAGCGCGCCATAAGCGCGCGGCGTCAACCAAGAGAACCACATCAGCCGGACTGGCACTACCCTCGGTTTTCAGTCGCGCCAAGATACCGGCATCGTCACCGTCAACCCGGTTGACCCGGATTCCGGTAGCGTCAGTAAAGTTACTGTAAAGCGCCTCGTCGGTTTGGTAGTGGCGTGCAGAGTAAATATTTAGCACTGTGTTTTGAGCTTGCGCGCCGCAAGCGCCCCATGCAAACACGGCCCCGGTAAGTATCTGAAGAAACTGATTTTTCGGCATGGGAACCCCTGGTGGATAAGGATGGCTGTACAGCGGGCATGGCTGGTTTTTCAAGTGGCGGGTGGAACATACCCTGTCGGACGCTCAGCACCTTCACTGAAGAGAAAAAGCTCCATCTGACGGGCCAAATACTGCCGTGCGCGCAGGTCTGCCAAATTGAGGCGGTTCTCGTTGACGAGCATGGTTTGGTGTTTCATCCAGAGCTGCCAGGCTTCCTGACTGATATGGTCATAGATTCGCTTGCCTA
>JAOTTZ010000500.1 GCA_029864165.1 Burkholderiaceae bacterium | reverse complement strand
CAGCAGTTGCGCGTTCAGCGCGCCGTCCGGCGTCCGCCGCAGGCTGGCGAGCTGAGCCAGCCCGTCGTTGCGCGCTAACGCTGCCGCCTGTTCGGCAATGACAGCCGCACGCACCACCGGCCTGACCTCGGCAAAAGGCAGTTTGTGCGCCGCTTTGTACTCCACAACGCGTCCCGCGACCATTTGGCTGGGTCCCGTTTCCACCGCTTCAGTGTTGTGCTTGTTGCGCAGCGCCTCGTCACTGAACAACGCCTCCAGGAACTTGGGTGACGCGAGTGGTCCGGTCGCCCCCACAGGCGGGGTTCGCCGTACGCCTTGCGCGGTCCGCACCTCGAGCTTGAGCTTGTCAGACAAGGGCTGCAGGCTGCCGGGTTGCTCGTAGGCCGTGTTGGTGAACTCGACTGCGGCTTCGGAAAATCGCTGTTGCGCCAGCTGACGTTTGATCTCGTCCTCAATCTCGGCGCGCACCGACTCAAAACGTTGCTGAACACCCCCACGCCGCGCGACGACTTGAATGATGTGATATCCGAAGTCGCTTTCGACCACTGGGCTGATCTCGCCCACGTCGAGGCCGAAGACGGCGTCTTCGAACGGCTTGACCATCGCACCGCGGCCAAAGAAATCGAGGTCACCGCCGCGCTCAGCCGAACCCGGGTCTTCCGAGTGCTTCCGCGCTAATTCGGCAAACGCCGCCGGGGTCGTTCTCAACTCGGCAAGCAAGCTCTCAGCCTTGGTCTTGGCCTTGGCGCGGTCCGCCGCCGACATCTGCTCGTCTGCCTTGATCAGGATGTGGCTGGCACGCCGTTCTTCGGGCGAGGTGTAGCGCGCGAGATTCTGGTCGTAATAGTTGCGCACTTCGTCCCCGGAGACTGTCAGGTCCTTCTTCAGCGCTGCTAGTTCGAGCACCACGTACTCGATACTGGCTTGCTCGGGTGCAGTAAAACGCGCCGAGTTGGCGGGGTCGGCGTAAAAATTTTCAAGTTCGGCCTCGCTCGGGCTTACTTTGGCAGCGTAGTCTTTCACTTCGAAGCGCAGCACTTGAACCTCGCGTTGCTGATGCAGCGCGTCGAATGCCGCTGCAGTAGCGCTGCCCGGCGCCAGCGCCGTCACCCCCACACCGAGCAATACTTGCTGCGTTGAGATTTCTTGACGCAGTCGCTGCGCAAACATGTCGGAGGACATGCCCCGCTGGGCTAAGGCGTCCTTGTTGACGCTACCGTCGGCGTTGCGCACCGTGGCAAACTGGGGGTCTGAGACAAAGCGGCGCAACAGATGCTCGTCGGTGGTGACCAAATTCAGCTTGTCTGCTGCCGCCAGCAAGACGCGTTGGCGCACCAGTTCGTCAAGCGCGCGGCGCTTGACTTCTGGGCTGTCGAAAAGCTTGGCATCGATGTCCGGCATTTGCCGCCGCGCTTGTTCCACCCGGTCGCGGTGCGCCGCGTCCCATTCGGCCTGCGTGATGGGACGCCCCGCTACTTTGGCGACGGTGTCACTGTTGCCACCGTCAAACCGGCTGTAACCCTGAACACCAAGAAAAACGAACGAGGGAACAATCAGCAGCACCAATACAAACGGCAACAGGCGGGTGTGTTTGCGAAAAAAATCCAATATGCGCAGCCTCTAACACGGTGGGTCAAAAACGGACTGCCACGGCGCTCAAGCGGCGCCGCGGCCAAAGCAACAAAGGCGAACCGCAGTTCGCCTCTGATTCGCCGCAAGCACTATACCTCTTTCGCCCGGCGCAGCAACGAGCGAAATGGTGGGGGTTGAGAGGCTCGAACTCCCGACCTACGCCTTGTAAGGGCGCCGCTCTACCAACTGAGCTAAACCCCCCGAAAGGCTCCACAACTCAGTTGACTGCATCCTTGAGCGCTTTGCCAGGCCGGAACTTTGGGACCCTGGACGCTTTGATCTTGATCGCCACGCCCGTGCGCGGGTTGCGGCCGGTGCGTGCCGCCCGCTTGGTCACAGCGAACGTGCCGAACCCAACCAGGGATACGCTGCCATTTTTCTTCAGTGTTGTCGTCACGCCGCCAATCAGCGCTTCAAGCGCTCGCGACGCGGCAGCCTTGGATATATCGGCCTGCTTGGCAATGTGTTCAATCAATTCGGTCTTGTTCACAAAAAGGCTCCTCTCAAGAGTTTCAGTCCCACGTAGATCCAGAAATGGATGATACCGGTAGCACACAACCGGGTGCATCGCCGCGCCAATCTACAGTTGATTACAGCCGCCGGCTACAGCCCTGTCAAGTACGCAAGTAAACGTTTCTCTTCACTGCCACCCCC
>JAOTTZ010000413.1 GCA_029864165.1 Burkholderiaceae bacterium | reverse complement strand
TGGCCGAAGACTTGCTGGAAACGGTAGGCCAGGTGTTCGGGCCAGTGCGTGGCGGCCTGGCTATCGCCGTCGTTGTCGTCGGCGCCTTGCTCGCGGCGAGCACCGGGGTCGTGGCAGCCGCCGTGATTTCGATGGGGTTGATCTCTTTGCCGATCATGCTGCGTTATGGCTACAGCCGCGCCATCGCCGCCGGGGTGATCACGGCCTCGGGCACACTGGCACAGGCCGTCCCACCCTCGCTGGTACTCATCGTTCTGGCCGACCAGTTGGGCCGCTCGGTGGGACATATGTACGCGGCGGCCTTGGTCCCCGCCCTGTTGCTGATTGGCCTGTACCTGGCGTTCATCGTGCTGATTGCGATCGTCAAACCACACTGGGTACCCGCGCTACCGGTCAGCGCGCGCACTTACCGTGAACAAAATGGCAGCAGTGGGCATGTGTCGTTGCTGGTGCTCATGGCGCTGTGCGCGGCCGCAGCGCTCGGATGGTCGGAAATCCACCAGGGCGTGGTCAATCCACTCATCGAACGCAAGGCCCCCGCGCCCGGCGACGAGACACTGATCGTTTCGCTGACGATGGCGTCGTTGTTCGCCCTGTCATTGGCGCTGGTCAACAAGCAATTGCGCTTAGGCCTGCTGTCACGCCTGACCGAGCAGGTCACGTTTGCGCTCTTGCCACCGCTGGTGCTGATTTTTTTAGTGCTGGGCACCATATTCTTGGGCGTTGCCACGCCGACCGAAGGCGGCGCGCTGGGTGCCGTCGGCGCCCTGACCATGGCCGCAGCGCGGCGCAGGCTCAGCCTCAAGCAGCTGACACAGGCGCTCGACAGCACGACACGCCTGTCTTGCTTCGTTCTGTTCATCCTCATCGGCTCGACGGTGTTCAGCTTCACCTTCAACGCCGCCGACGGTCATTTATGGATAGAGCAGATTTTCGCCAAGATACCCGGCGGCGCTTGGGGCTTCATGATCACGATCACCGTCATGGTGTTTGTGCTGGGCTGTTTCATCGACTTCTTTGAGATCGCTTTCATTGTCATCCCGCTGCTGGCACCTGTGGCCGACAAAATGCTGCCCGGGTTGCTGCCTCCCGGTACGCCGCCTGAGATGGTGCTGGTCTGGTTCGGCGTTGTCGTGGCCATGACCTTGCAAACCTCTTTTCTCACCCCGCCGTTCGGCTTTGCGCTTTTCTACTTGCGCAGCGTGGCGGCACAAGAAACCTATAAGGACCGCGTAACTGGCGAGTCCATCGACCGCATCGAAACGACCGATATCTATCGGGGCGCCCTGGCCTTCGTCGCGCTGCAGTTGGTCATGGTTGCTGCCGTCATCGCATTCCCAGCGTTGGTGATCGGCGACGTTGACAAGAGCGCACCGGTTAATGCTGACAAAGTGTTCGAGCAGATACAGGAACGCGAGAACGCGCCGACGACCCCATCTGCTACGCGCAACACCAAACCGGATGGGGAGAATAATGACCCGTTCAAGCAGCTGCAACTGCAAAGGTCGATGGACTCTGTTCCTGCAGAACACGCTCCGTAGCGGTTGCCAAAAAAACGCCGATGTGTCTGCATGCTGGCACCCGGGCGGCTTCATCGCTCGCCTTGCGCGTATGCTTCGGCTGCGCGACGCGGTTTGCGACGCGCATCGGACTCACCCAAAGACGCCTTTGCGTGTCGGGGTAGCTGACCATCAATTCACGGCGCACTGCGCTACGCCATGCTGTCCTACCGTCATGCCTTCCACGCGGGCAACCATGCCGACGTCCTCAAGCACTTGGTTCTCACGCAGGTGCTGCTCCATATGGCGAGCAAGGACAAGCCCTACACGCTCATCGACACGCACGCTGGGGCAGGAGGCTATTCACTCGAAGGCCGTTACGCGCAAAAGAAGGCCGAGTACAAGCATGGCATTGCCCGCTTGTTGGGCCGTCACGACTTGCCCCGGCCGCTGCGCGACTATGTGGCCTGGGTACAGCAGTTCAACGGCGGCGGCAACTTGGAGCAGTATCCCGGTTCACCAGGCTTTGCGCAGATGCTGTTGCGCCCACAAGATCGGCTGCGACTGTTCGAGTTGCACCCCACCGACCACCGCATCCTCCACGCCTACTTGGGCAAACGTCCCGACACGCAAGTCACGCAGGCTGACGGCTTTGCAGCGCTCAAAGGCGAGTTGCCACCGCCGTCGCGCCGCGGTGTGGTGTTGATCGACCCCAGCTACGAGATAAAGTCCGACTATGGCCGCACGGTGGGGGCGTTGCGCGAGGCGCTGACGCGCTTTGCGCAGGGAGTCGTGATCGTTTGGTACCCGCAATTGCTCATGCTCGAATCGCGTCAACTGCCCAAGCGCTTGCAAGCCACTGCCGATAGGCTCGCCACCAAAGGCTGGCTGCACGTGCGGATGACGGTGCAGGCAAGCGATGAGCGCGGATTCGGCTTGCTGGGCAGCGGCTTGTTCGTCGTCAACCCGCCACACGTACTGCACAACAGTTTGCGTGGCGTGATGCAGTACCTGGTCGATGTGCTCGGCCAGTACGATGGTGCAAATTACCTGTTGGAGCAGCGCGCACAGTGAGCGAGCCCATATCTTCGAGTGGCCCGCTGGCCGGGCTCAAGGTGATCGAACTCGGCCAGTTGATCGCGGGGCC
>JAOTTZ010000028.1 GCA_029864165.1 Burkholderiaceae bacterium | reverse complement strand
GCGTCCATCGTCATGGTGCGCTCGTAGCGCTGCGTCTTGACCGTCATCGTCATGCGGGCCTGCGAGGTGTCGCCACGCCACAGGCGGTCGATGTGGCGAATCAGCTCGTCGGCTTCGACCGCGTGCGCTGGAAGGACGGCCAGCCACAGGGCCATGCTCAGCATCAGGGTCAGCGGGGCTCCGAACAATGACAGCGGAAATTGGGCGTAGTGATTCACGAGGACTTCCTTCTTCGAGCCGACCCTGCACCTGAATTTCGTGTCTCACGACCGAGGTCATGAGCTGGCATTTCTGGGTAGAGTTGCAAGCAATGGCGTTGATTTCGCCTCACTGATAACAGCGGCGGTACGCGCCTCACGGCGGTTCTATGCGCGGATCGCCAGGTCTTGCCATGGCGCGAAAGTCGCGCACGTCGAGAGTGATCAGTGCTTCAGCCCCCGCCTTGCGCGCGGCGGCCAAGTGTAGCCAGTCATAAACTGCGCCGCCACGCACCCCGCGTGCCTCGCACTCAGCGAGCGCCGCTAACATGTCTTTGCCCGATAGCTGTTGCACTTGTACAAGTGGAATCACGCTTTGCGCGATCAGTCGTGCAGCGACCGTGGCGTTCAACCGGCGGCCGTACCGGCCACCTGTGAGGATTGAGAATGTTTCAGCCAGAGCGTGCACGTATAACTTATGCTGACCCGCAGATATGAGTCGATCGCATGCCGCATGGTGTGTCTCGTCCGGGTCTAGCGAGGCGAGTACAACCGATGTGTCGAGGAAAACGCTCATCGTCGGCGACTGCGTTGCGACAGTTGCTCCCGCTCTTCCCGCGTTGCAGCAGCAGCGTCGAAGCGTTTACCGGTTGGTCGTAGCACCATGCGCTGACTCGGGCTTTGTACCAGGTCGGCCGCTGGTTCAGCTTCGGGCGTCAGCTCGATTCGCTCGGCGATTACCTCCAGTGTTAGCCGCGAACCGGGCCCGAGACTAAGCCGACGTCTTACTTCACTTGGAAGAACGATACGGCCAGCGCGGTCGATAGAAATGGGTTGGCTCATGGCGTTCTTTATGGTAACTATGATGGTATGGGATTGTCCACGAAGCGCGCCCTGATGGCAAGAGAGTTCTTACCCCAGACTCTGCGCGAGATCGGCCAGGAACTGCGTGCGGACCCAGCTTTCAGCCCGAAGATCCTCGCCCCTCTGGCGGTGCTCGGCGTAGACCACTTCGTGGCGTTGGCCGTCGTCATGAAGCAGCGCGGCAAGACCGTGCTGCTCGAACAAGTCCATGTGCTGACAGGTCGGCCCGCAAGCCACCGTTCGCCTGTTCGCGGACCGCCGGCAAACAGCAGCAGCGGTCCGCGCTCTGGTCACGCGCAGGCCGTCTTGTGCACAGCAAAGCTCGCGCTGCGCATCTTGCCGGAGAGCGAACAAGCCCCCTCCCCCAACAGCACTTGCGCCGCCGCGAGCACCGTAAGGTACAGCGGATACTCCCAACCGCCGTTGGCGTTGCTGAACACCCAGCCGTTGCCCGAATGCGCCGCGGTCGCGCCGATCAATACGGGGATCAACGCCGCAGCAGCCAACCGCACCTGCACGCCCAGCACCAGCAGCACACCACCGACAGCCTCCATCCAGAACACGACGTAGGCGAGCCACCCCGGCAAACCGATGGACTCGAAAAAGGCGGCGGTACCGGGCAGCGTATAGACAAAGTACTTGAGCACCACGCTGTGGGCGATGAACATCAGGCCGAGTGAGACGCGCAGCAACGCGATACCGAATTGAATTTGCAGATTGGGTTTCACGGCATCCTCCTCACGCGGCCTGGCTCAGGCTTTCGGAGCGGTAGCCGTTGTTTTGCCAGCCGTCGAAGCCGCCCTCCACTTCAATCACTTTGTAGCCTTGTCGGGTCAGTTCCAGTGCGGCCTCCGCCGCCAAGTGGCAGGTCTGGGTGTAGCAGTAGAGGTAATGCGTGGCGTCCTTGCGCAAGCCCTTAGGGTTCTGCCACTTGCCTTTGGGCAGGTTGATCGCGCCCGGCACGTGGCCCTTGGCGTAATCGCTGGGGTAGCGCACGTCCACCACCACGAAATCGCCTTGGGCCTGTTGGGTCAGCACCTCCAGCTCGTGCACCCCGGTGGTGAACGCCACCCGGGCTTGAAAATGCTCCTGCGCTTTTTGAAGATCGTAGTTCGTCATGATGTTGCTTCCTTAGATTCGTTTTCGATGAGCGAGGCAACTCGCCCGGCTGCCGAGCGCTGCGGATCGCATCGCCCGGTACGGAAAATATTAGGGCTTGCGAAGCGTTTGATAATCTGGGTTGTTGGAATATGATTGTTCACGGAAGTGAACAACCAGTACCATGGACCAGCTCACCGACATCGCCGCGTTTGTTCGCGTCGTGGAGCACGGCAGCTTCACCGCGGCTGCCGACAGCTTGGAGGTTTCCAAGGCCGTCGTCAGCAAGTACATCAGCCGGCTGGAGCAGCGCCTGGGCGCACGCCTGCTGCATCGCACCACGCGCCGCTTGACGCTGACCGAAGCTGGGGACGCCTTGTTCAGGCGCAGCGCCGCGGCGCTGACCGAACTGGGCGAAGCTGAGCAGGATGTGGCACAGCTGGCGGGCGCACCGCGCGGACGCCTGCGGGTTACGGCGCCGACTTACTTCGGCAGCGTCATGCTCGCGCCGATGATCAAGGATTTCCGCATTCGCTACCCAGAGATCAGCCTGGACCTGAACCTAGACGACCGCATTGTGGATTTGGTCAAGGAACGCTTTGACATGGCCATCCGTATTTCGAGAATGGCCGATTCGAGTCTGGTGTCGCGCCGGCTCGCTCCCTGCCCGCAGATTGTGGTCGGCTCACCGGCATACTTTCGGATGCGGGGCGTCCCCAAAACACCGGCAGCGCTGACCGAACACGACTGTCTGAGCTACAGCCTCTTGCGGGCTCCCAACGAGTGGTGCTTTCGCGCGCCCCGCGGGCGCTTGACGACCGTGACGGTCAAGAGCTCGATTTGCTGCAATAACGACTTTGTTTTGAAACAAACCGCGCTAGACGGTCTGGGTTTGGGTTGGTTTCCGCGCTATTTTGTCGAGCACGAATTGAGTGACGGCCGGTTGGTGCAAGTGCTGCAAGACTACGAGTCGCCCGAGCTGGCCATCAATGCGGTGTATGCGACGCGGCGCAATCTGCTGCCGAAAGTGCGCGCTTTCGTCGACTTTCTGGCCGAACGGCTGTCGGCCAAGTCGCAGAAAACATCGAGAAAACCGCAGTCTGCGGCTTGATCCCCACTGGTGGAAGCGCCGGGAGCGATGGCCCGGGAAACTCAACGCGGCGATTCTTACCGCGCGTTCTGAACGCTGTTCCGTCGCGCGGTCAGCCTACCCATCACCGGCGCCGCAGCGCGGCGACAGCGGTGGGCCAGAAAAGAAAGGCTACCCCAAGCGCCATGAGCACCACCGTCGCCGGCTCTGGGACTGGCAACGGCAGCGGGCCTGCCCCCGACCCGGACAGCGCGGTGGCCGTGAGAAGGTACTGCCCCCCGGGCCCGCTCGGTGCCTGGGTTGTCTGCCAGAAAAACGCGATGCGCTCACCGCTGTCCCAGCCCGCAGCGCTAGGCAGCGCCCAGGCAAGCGAGCCGTTTGTCTCAAGCTCGATACTGATCACCGAGCCGCCGACGAGCACGCCAGCCGCATCGCCGAAGCTGTAGCCAGCGACGCCATTGAAACCCGCGGCCGCAAAGCCGAGCGCAAAGCCGGTCGCGCCGTTGATCGGAAGCACGGTACCGGGCTGTGGAAACGGCGGATCGTTCGGGGAATCGACACCCGGAGTGACTTCGTGGACGTAGGTGTAAATCGTGCCTGGCGGATTTGTCGGCGGCGTACAGGCGGCAAAGCCATCCGGACAAGAGACACTGCTCTGGAGGTCACCAAGGCTCGCGCCGTCGCCGTCGATGAACGAAGCATCCACCGTTGGACCCACCGGCCCCACGATTCGCGCCCCTAGCGACAGCGTATCCAAATTGACGGGAACTACGGGCAGCGCCAGCGCGATGGCCGATGACAAAGCAAACAGGGCGGTAAGCGCCACGCGGTAGCGAAAGTGGTTGCGTACAGTCATGATCAAGTCCTCCATGTACTGTTTAGAAAGTGTAGGGGAAAGTGCCATCAACCGACACGCCACCTTTGTTTGTCTTGAAACAAGACGCACACGACGGCATGAGCTTGGGCTGGCTTTCACTTGTTCATTTCGAGCACGAACCCGGCGACAACCGGCTGCTTCAAGCACCGTCTGTCAAAAACATGCGTTGGCAAACATCTAGCGTGACGTACTCACGATGCCGTTCGTTCAAAGGCCGGTTGCAGGTCAAAAACCTTGGTTCTAAGCCGATAACCCCATTGACTCACGGCGCATCGCAGCGCTGCACGTCACAACTCTGGACAAAACGCGAGGCACCCAATGTCATCACCTCTTTCGATCCGTAAGGGTACGTCTCAGTCACGAGACGCCGTTCAGGCTGCTCAAGATCTTTATGACGCGCTGGACCAGCCGGGCATCAAGCTGGCGGTGTTCTATTGCGCGTCTGACTTTGATCTGCCGGCTCTGGCCGAAGCGTTGCGCCAGCGCTTTAAAGATATCAACCTCATCGGCTGTACCACCGCTGGCGAGATCACGCCACAGGGTTATCTGGCAGGGGCGCTCACCGGGTTTAGCTTGGCGTCGTCGGAGCTGGATGTTGCGACTCAGGCGATCAAGCTCGATCCGTTTGACAGCGTTGGTACTGCCAGCAATGTCACTGCCCTCATGGAAGGTCTTGGCACGCGCGACACCCTTCCGCCTAGCGCGACAGACACGTTCGCTTTTTTGTTGATTGATGGCCTGGCGATGCAAGAAGAACTGGTTGTCAGTTGTGTCTACCAGCACTTGCAGGGCATAGAACTCGTGGGTGGTTCGGCGGCTGACGATACACGCTTTGGCGCCACGCACTTGTACCACCAAGGGCGATTCCACCAAAATATTGCGCTGCTCAACCTGGTGCGCACTAAGCTGCCGTTCGTAGCCTTTCGCACCCAACACTTCGTCCACTCGGACAAACGCATGGTGGTCACTCGCGCCGATCCGGCGCACCGCATCGTGCACGAGATCAACGGTAAACCTGCAGCACGCGAGTTTGCTCGACTGGTGGACTTGCAAATCACCGAACTCACACCAATGATCTTCGCCACCCACCCTGTTGTGGTGCGCATCGGCGGCCAGTACTTCGTACGCTCGATCGCAAAGGTCAACCAAGACGAGAGTTTGACTTTTTTCTGCGCCATCGACGAGGGAATTGTGTTGACGATTGCCAAAGGCGTAGACATGGTCGAGAACCTGCAACACGCGTTCGACTCCGTACGCACCACCGTTGGAGCGCCACAACTGGTGCTGGGGTGTGACTGCATACTGCGCCGGCTGGAGTCGGAGCGTGAAGGCATCAAGGACAAGATCGGGGAGATCTTCGCCAACAACAACGTTATCGGATTCGCCACCTACGGCGAGCAGTTCAACTCCATGCATGTCAACCAGACCTTCACTGGCATCGCCATCGGCCAGCAAGCTTGAGCTGTTCAACGTGACAACACGGCAAAACCAAGATAACGAAGAGTTGGCCCTGTTGCGCGCTCGCTGCAGTAGCCTTGAGGATGACAACGCGCAGTTGCGATGCATCAACGAGGCACTGATGAATCGCGTCGAGCGCGATATGGACTTGCAGGGCAACTCGTTTTCCCTGTTTCAGGCCGCCATTGCACTCGAAGGCAAGGTTAAAGAGCGCACCGCTGCATTGACGCAGGCCATGCATACGCTGGAGCAGACCAACCGTGAGCTGCAAGCGTCTAACGAAACTGCTCACGCGGCCAGTCGCGCCAAGTCGGCCTTTCTTGCTGCCATGAGCCACGAACTGCGCACGCCGATGAACGGCGTAGTGGGGATGACCGAGTTACTGCTGTGTTCACCGCTCGATGGCAAGCAGCGCGAAGCGGCGGACACAATTCGCCATTCAGCGTTGTCGCTACTGAAAATTCTTAACGATATCCTGGATTTTTCCAAGATCGAGGCGGGTTGCTTGGTGACCGAGGCAACCTCCTTCGATTTGCGTACCGCAACCAACCGTGCCCTGCAGCTGCTCAAGCCGCAGATTGACAGCAAAGGATTGACCACTTTGCTCGATTGGCCGGAGGAGCTACCGAGTGCCGTCGTTGGCGATCCAACACGCTACACACAGATCATTACCAACTTGGTTGGCAATGCTGTGAAGTTCACTGCGCAAGGCCACATACGACTACGCGCCCGCGTCCTCAGCGAACAAGCCTCGGCGTTGGTATTTGGCTTCGAGATCGAGGACACCGGCGTGGGCATCCAGAGCGACGTGATACCGCGCCTGTTCGAGTCATTCACACAGGCCGACAGCTCCACGACGCGGCAATATGGCGGCAGCGGGCTGGGGCTTGCCATTGTGCGGCGCCTGTGTCGGCTCATGGGCGGTGATTGCGGCGTAAGCAGCGAGTACGGCAAAGGCTCATGCTTTTGGTTTTCTCTTACGCTGCAGCGCGATCTGCAGTATGAGGCACGCACAAGCACAGCACCAAGCGTTACGAGTACGGAACTTCAGCCGGTAGCTGGCGCTAGAGAACTGCATATCTTGGTGGTTGAAGATAATCCGGTGAATCAACTCGTCGCGCGCCGCTGCCTGGAAAAATTGGGTTGCCGACACACGGTTGTTGACAACGGTCTGCGAGCAGTGGAGGCGCTTACGGAACCGCATTGCTACGACCTGGTGCTGATGGACTGCCAAATGCCGGAGTTGGACGGCCTAGAAGCGACGCGCCGCGTTCGCGCCTACGAGGCTGGCAGTGGAGCGCATGTCCCCATCATCGCTTTGACGGCCAATGCCATGACTGGTGATAGTGAGTTGTGTTTACAAGCTGGAATGGACGGTTTTTTGAGCAAACCGTTTCAACTTAGCGAGCTGACCAACATCCTCGACACATGGCGCCCAAAGCGGGCGACACCCCGCATCAGCGCCCAAATGAAGCTCGCCGCATGAGCCTATCTAACTCAGAGACAACCCACGCTTGCTGTCGACTTGACTCCGAGAGAATCGACATGCTGCGCGAAGTCGACGATGGCGTCTTGCTGGCTGAACTGATGAACACGTACTGCGATCACGCAAGGCAACAAATCGATGCCATAGATAGTGCGGCGAGAATGGGTGATGGCACTGCGTTGAAAACGCTGGCACATGACTTCAAGTCAGCCAGCTTCAGTGTCGGCGCGCAGTGTGTCGGCAATTTGTGTATGACACTAGAGGCGCAAGCGTCACAAGGGGCGCTGGCAGACGCTTCGAAAATCACCAGGGAACTCTCTGCTCACTATGACCGACTGCTGCCGGCGTTTGAGGGGCACTTGCGACCCTGAAACGCCGAAGCTATTTTGAAAGGCCCATACTTCCCCCTCCTCGGCTTTTGAGGGTCGAGGCGTGATGAGGTGGGTTGGCGCCGCCATGCCAAGATTTGGTCCGCCTCGTTCAGCAAAAATCATCGGCGTGCGCAACCTGGTTGCCGCCGCGCTGCTTCATGCGATAAAGAGTTCCGTCCGCAAAGTCGAGTAGCACCGTACTGTCCGGTTCCCTGCCGGTCGTGCTGGCGCCGATGCTGACCGTGATAGCCCTGTCGGGCCAAGGCGCGGCTTCAATGGCACGACGCAGCCGTTCTGCAATCGATACGGCCCCCGCAGCATCGACACGCGGAAGAATGACAACAAACTCTTCGCCGCCATACCGCGCAACCACATCGAATGGGCGCGCGTGGGCGTCAAGTACCCTTGCTACTTCCCGAAGCGCCTCGTCGCCGGCGGGGTGACCAAACTGATCGTTAAAGGGTTTGAATTTGTCAATATCGATCATCAGCAAAGAAACGGGCGTCTTCTCACGTTGCGCGCGCGCAAGCTCCTGGTGCAGTGCTTGATCGAAGCCTCGTCGGTTCTTCACGCCAGTCAGACTGTCCGAAACGGTCTCCTCCTCCAGTGCTGCGTTTGCGCGTTCGATCTGTCTTTGGTAGTCCTCTAGTTCACGCTGGTATGCCTGCATCCGAGTCGCGTTCCGATCTAGCTCCGCGACCACGCGGCGCAGCTCCAGTTGCGCAATGACTTGCTGCGATAGCGCGCGCAATGCGTCGAGATTTTTTGCTGGTAAGCTCGCGGCGTCTGCTGTCGATGACGCAGAGCGTTCCCAAGGCGTCGCCTCTCGGGGTAACCAGGGGTGCCCCAGCGTAGAAACGGATGTGGGGGTCTCCCGTGACAAGAGGGTTATCGGAGAAGCGATGATCTGATGTCGCGTCGTTGACGATCAGCATCTCCTGCGGCCGAAGAATCGCGTGGGCACAGAACGCGTGTTCGCGGGGAGTCTGCGTAACCCGCAATCCGACGTGGGCCTTGAACCATTGGCGTTCGCTGTCAACCAGAGATATCAAAGCGATGGGCGTATCGCAAATGAGCGATGCGAGCATCGTGATGTCGTTGAATGCCAATTCCTCCAGCGTGTCGAGTATCGCGTAGTCGCGCAGCGCCTGTATTCGCGCCGTTTCGTCAGTCGGTATGCGTGCCTTCATGCTTGCTCCTTGTCGCAACTCGTGTCTGAATAGGCTACGTTAACAAACGCTCCTGTTCGCATCGCGGCGTCGTCAGCACGCTCACCGCAATGTTGGCGTGCCGGCAGGGACCGAGTCGCCGGTAGCACTTTCAGGCAGCGTTCAGCAGCCCCTTGTTTTCGATGTACGAGACCACCTCAGCCACGCCTTGCTGGGTCTTCAAGTTGGTCATCACAAACGGCCGATTCGGGCGCATGCGGCTCGTGTCGGCCTGCATGACCGCAAGATCAGCACCGACGTAAGGCGCCAGGTCTATTTTGTTGATGACAAACAAATCGCTTTTCGTGATGCCGGGCCCGCCCTTGCGCGGAATCTTTTCGCCCGCGGCAACGTCGATGACGTAGATCGTCAGGTCGCTCAGTTCGGGACTGAAAGTGGCCGCTAAGTTGTCGCCACCGGATTCGATGAAGACGATGTCGGCGTTGGGAAACCGCTCCAGCATGCGATCGACGGCTTCGAGGTTGATCGAGGCGTCTTCGCGAATGGCCGTGTGCGGGCAGCCACCGGTCTCCACGCCCATGATGCGCTCGGGCGGCAGTGCGCCCGCGACGGTCAGCAAGCGCTGATCTTCTTTGGTATAGATGTCGTTGGTCACGACGACCAAATCCCAACGATCGCGCATCGCCTTGCAAAGCATTTCGACCAGCGTCGTCTTGCCCGAGCCGACCGGCCCACCGACACCCACGCGTAAGGGGGGCAGTACCTTGGTGCGGCCGGCAATAGCGTGCAATGGGTTCATGAGCGGAATAACCTGGAGTACTGGGTTTCGTGCTGTGCCGACAGTATGGCCAGCATGGGAGTGTAGGCCTGCCGCTCGCCTGTGGGCAGCCGCATTGCGCTGTCTACGGCCCCAGGAATGGCATTGATCAGTCGGGCCATGATCCGTTGTGCAGCGCCCTGCCCCAAAGGCACCGACTTGATCGCCGCTTGCACCATGTTCTCGGCCCAAGAAAAAGCACAAGCCAATAGCGCTTCAGTCAATGATGCGCCTGTCTGTGCCGTGGCCAAGGCAAAGGCCAGCGGCCACGTCGGGGCGGGTTGTAGAGCAACAAGCTGCGCCACGCGCGGGTCGACGGGTTCGCGATTTTTCAGCCATTGGCTCAGCGAACGACCCATTTGCTGCGTTTGCCGGCGCAACTCGGACGTCTCGCGGGTACTACCGACCCAGTCGTTCAATTCGACGACGCAGTCGATGTCGCCGCGTCGCCATGCAGGCAAAGCGCTCGCCACAACGGCCAGGTCAGCACGCGCCAGGCTCAGCACCAGCTGGTCGAGCAACCAATTCGCGGCCTGTGTTTCGTCGCCGACAAGCCCCGATTCGACCGCTGCCTCCAGCCCTTCGGAGTAGCTGAAGCCACCGATCGGCAACGCCGGCGACGCCAGTTGCATCAACTGCAGTAACGACGTCGCCGACAGCGACGCCGTGGCGCGGCGCGCGCTAGGCATCACGGTGTGAGCGCGCCATGACCATGCTCGTGATGGTCATGGTCATGATGATGATGATGATGGTGTGCGTGTTCGTGTTGCAAAGCGCGCCCGCCTTGCGCATAGGCGCCCGCCTCAGGCTCGAAGGGTGCCAGCTCTTCGCTGACGAGCAGGTGCATTTGGCGCAGCAGGGCGGCCAATACATGATCGGGTTCGAGCTGCAGGCGATCGCTGCGCAACTCCAGCTGCACATGCCGGTTGCCCAAGTGATAAGCCGCGCGCAACAGGTCCAAAGGCGAGCCGTGTCGATCGCAATGACGAACCACAAGCACGGGCTGCGCAGCAGCCTTGACGACGATCAGCGAGCCGTCCTCGGCCACCAGCACATCGCCACCGCGTACAGCCATGCCACGGGGCAGAAAAACTCCGACGCTGCGCCCCTGACTGTCCGTGGCGTCGAAGCGACTTTTACAGCGCACATCCCAATTCAGCTCGACGGTGGGTGCGCGCTGGAGCAACGCGGGCGACAGGCCTTGGCCTTGGGCAAGCAGCTTGCTGACAATCAACATGCCAGCATTGTCGCCGTGTCGCGCCAG
>JAOTTZ010000412.1 GCA_029864165.1 Burkholderiaceae bacterium | reverse complement strand
ATATTGCCGCATACGACGCATCGAATTGCGCCAGTTTTGATTTTGGCACTATCGGCGCTTGAAAGAAAATCGGGGGGTTGGTCAGCGCAAACGGTGCTTACGGCGTTTAGCATGGAGCTTGATCTGAGGGCTTGCAAATGATCTTTACAGGCACGGCGCACGTCCACGTAGCCACCTTGGCACTTGCGTCGCTATTCATGGTGGCAGCTGGCGCAGCGCAAATCGAGGGCCACCACTATGACGAACGCATTCGCCTGAGCGATACCGAGCTGGTGCTCAATGGGGTCGGCGTGCGCGCGGTGTTGTGGCTCAAGGGTTACACCGCAGCGCTCTACATGACCGAGAAGGCGGCCACGCCCGGGCGGGTGCTGGCGGTAAAAGGGCCCAAGCGGGTCCAAATGCGTTTATTGTTGGCAGTGGAGGCCAAGGAATTCATCAAGGCCTTCAGCAAGGGCATCCGCCGCAACGTGAGTGAGTCCGAACTGGCGGCGCTGAACGACCGGATGCAACAGTTCAACAACATACTGAGCATGGTCGGTAGCTTCAATAAAGGTGATATCGCCAACCTCGACTTCATACCCGAGCTTGGGCTGGTGCTGACCGTCAATGGCAAGGCGCGCGGCGACCCGATTCCAGGCGAAGATTTGTACGCTGCGTTGCTGAAAATTTTTGTTGGCGAACGCCCGGTTGACCAACGGCTGAAGACCGGTCTGCTGGGAGCGGTCCCGGGCTGATGCAGCGGCCTGCCACCGCAACACGTCTTTATGGCATTGACCACGAGTCCGATCGAAGTCAGCGGCAGCTTTATAGATCGCTTCCTCGATGCGCTTTGGCTTGAGGACGGGCTGTCGGTCAACACGCTGGCGGCTTACCGGCGCGATCTCACGCTGTACGCGCGCTGGTTGGCCGACGGTCACGCGCGCGCGCTCAACGACAGCGCTGAAGTCCACCTGCAAGCCTACGCAGTAGCGCGCCACACGTTCAGCAAAGCAACCAGCGCCAACCGTCGCCTGACGGTCATGCGCAGGTACTTTCGGTGGGCACTGCGCGAAAACCTGGTCAATGCCGACCCGACACTCAGGCTGTTGAGCGCGCGCCAGCCTATGCGCGTGCCGACGACGCTGACCGAAGCGCAAGTGGAAGCCCTGCTGGCCGCGCCCGACACCGGCACTGCACTCGGGCTGCGCGACCGCACCATGCTGGAACTGATGTACGCCAGCGGCCTGCGGGTGAGCGAACTGGTGTGCCTCAAGAGCGTACACGTGGCGCTGGACGAAGGCGCCCTGCATGTGACCGGCAAAGGCGCTAAAGAGCGCGTGCTGCTGTTCGGCGAGGAGGCCCGCGCGTGGCTGGTGCGCTACCTTGGTGAGACACGTGCCGCCATCCTCGGTGGCCGCAGCACAGACGCCTTGTTTGTCACGGCGCGAGGTCACGGCATGACACGGCAAATGTTTTGGCTGTTGATCAAGAAGTACGCGCTTGCCGCCGGCATCACCGTGCCGCTGTCACCGCACACCCTGCGCCACGCATTTGCCACCCACCTGCTCAACCATGGCGCGGACCTGCGCGCGGTCCAAATGCTGTTGGGACACGCCGACATTTCCACCACCCAGATCTACACGCACGTGGCACGCGAGCGGCTGCGCACGCTGCACGCCAAGCACCACCCGCGCGCCTGAAGGCGCTTGAGGATCAAGCGAATGCTTCGCCCTGCCCTAAGTAACGCCACTGGCCGGGTGGCAGTTCGCCCAGCATGACCTGGCCGATGCGCACCCGCTTCAAGCCCGTCACTGTTAAACCCACCGCTTCACACATGCGGCGTATTTGGCGCTTCTTGCCTTGCCGCAGCACGAAACGCAACTGATCTTCGTTGACCCATTCGACACGCGCCGGCTTCAACGCCTCACCGTCGAGTTCAAGGCCGTGATTGAGCAGCGCCAGCTTGCTGGCCGACAGCCCTGGGCCAGGCAGATTTTCAACACGCACCAGATACTCTTTGTCAATCTCGGAGTCTTGGCCTATCAACTGCTTGGCGATGCGGCCGTCCTGCGTGAAGACAAGCAGCCCCACCGAGTCGATGTCCAGCCTGCCAGCGGGAGCCATGCCGCGCAAGTGCTCGCGCAAAAAGCGCGTGCCGGAAGTATCGCCGCGCCATTGGTAGGTCTGCGTCACAAGCGTGATAGCGGGGGCGTGCCCGTCTTCGGCTTGCGCGCTGACGTAGCCTACAGGTTTGTTGAGCAAGACGGTTACACGTTGCGCCTGCTGGTGCCTGGCCTGCGCGTCGATGCTGATGCGCTGGTCTGACAGCACGCGCGAACCGAGCTTGGAGACCACGCGGTCATCGACCCGCACCCAGCCACGCGCGATCCATTCATCGGCTTCGCGCCGCGAAGCCAGACCCAGCTCGCTCATACGCTTGGACAGGCGAACGCTACCCGTAGCATGCAGTGGCTCGGACGCGCTATCAGGACGCACCGCAAGCGAGGCAGCCCGTGCCTGCGCCATGCTTGGACGGGGAGCGACACCGCGCACGGGCGGGCGCGACTTGCGTGCCGGCGCTGCGGGCTTTTTGAGCTTCAAGGTCGTCACGCAAAAACTCTCCTTCTCAATTCGGCACGATTGGAGCATACCGGGCGCGCCACCCCCCCTATCATCGATG
>JAOTTZ010000411.1 GCA_029864165.1 Burkholderiaceae bacterium | reverse complement strand
CAGATCTGGCAGCGGCGCCTCGGGCACAGCAGCTACCCACACGCGCAGCCAGCCCGCCGACAAGGCGGCGCGGATCTCGTCTTCGCCCCGCGTGACTGGCCCCGACAGCACCTCGTGCTGCACCTGGGGGGGCATCCAGACCTCGCCGAACAAGTGAGGCAGCCAGGCCAGGCCCTGCACCGCCGCCAAGCCGATCAGCGGGCTGGCGTCGACGACGACGAGGCGAGCCACTGCTCCAGCGTGTTCATGTCCTTCTCGGCTTCTTGCGCGGTCATCTGCAGCACCGGGATGCCCAGGCGCGAGACATGCGCCATGAAGGCCGCCATCGTCATCTGTGCGACCCGGGCTGCGCGGGCCAGCGACAAATGTCCGTCGCGGAACAAGGCAGTGGCCAGCGCCGCGCGCGCACCGTCGACGTTCAGCGCGTCCATGGACGCCAAGCCGACGATCAGCGCGTCAGGCCGATCGCGGTTCATGACCACCACCAAGTCGCGCTGTGCCTTGCGCAGCGCTTCGGTCGGGTTGTTCTTCAGGCCGCTGACGTTGACAGATTCCATGCCCTTATTTCGTAGGAATGACAGGTGGGAATTATAGATGGGCTGAAAGTATCCTGCAAACACCGTCGAGCCCGACTTTCGCAACTCGCAGGGGATAAGCTGTGATTTGCACAGAAGCAACACGCTAAGTCCTTGTTCTGCAACGAAGCGGGTTGCTAGAGGTGTCTGAGTGGAGACCTTGCCTGTTGCGTTATGGTGGCGCGCGCGCTTCAATAGCTTGCATGTTCCTACGTTGCAATCGACGCAAGAAAGACGGCAAGGTCCACGAGTACTGGAGCGTCGTCGAGAACCGGCGCGTTGGTGATGGGCGCGTCGTGCAACGCCAACTGCTGTACCTTGGTCAGATCAATGCCAGCCAGCACGAGGCTTGGCGGCGAAGCATCGAAATTGAGGCCGGGGCCGCGCCGTGCCAGGTGCGGCTGTTTGCAGCCGAGCAACTCACACCCGCCGAAGTTGACGCCATCGGTGTGCGTTTGAGCCAGCTGCGCTTGGAGCATCCTCGCCAATGGGGTGCGTGCTGGCTGGCTTTGGAGTTGTGGCAGCAGCTCGAACTTGATCGCTTCTGGCGGCCCCGGTTACCTCCTTCGCGCGAGGGCACCCCGTGGCTGAAGGTGCTCAAGACGCTGGTGGCCTATCGGCTCATCGACCCGGGCTCTGAATGGCGCCTGCACCGACTATGGTTCGATGCCAGCGCAATGGCTGATCTGCTGGAGTCTGACTTCGCGCTGGCAAGCAAAGACACGCTGTACCGCTGCCTGGACCGCTTGGTCGAGCACAAGGACGAGCTGTTCAAGTTTCTCGTTCGGCGCTGGGGAGAACTCTTCGATGCCAGCTTCGAGGTCTTGCTGTATGACTTGACCAGCACCTATTTCGAGACCGATGAGCTGCGTGGTCCGCAGGACTTGCGCCAGTTCGGCTACAGCCGTGACAAACGCGGGGACTGCCGCCAGGTCGTCATCGCCTTGATCGTTACGCCGCAGGGTTTCCCGCTGAGCTACGAAGTCATGCGCGGTAACACGGCTGACAACAGCACGTTACCCGGTTTCCTAAACCGTATCGAGCAGCGCTACGGGAAAGCCCAGCGCATCTGGGTCATGGATCGGGGTATTCCCACCGAAGACAGCTTGGCCAAGATGCGAGCCCTGGGGGCGAGCTACCTGGTGGGCACACCCAAAGGCCGGCTGACCCAGCTGGAGCAGAAGTTTATCGACCAACCCTGGAGCTGCGCGCGCCCGGGAGTCAAAGTCAAACGGCTCAGCGTCGATGAGGACGTCTATGTGCTGGCACAAAGCAATGCTCGCATCGATAAAGAGCGCGCCATGCGTCGGCAGCGCTTGCGCCGCTACATCAAGCGGCTGCATGCCTTGCAAGCTCAGGGCCTCACGCGTGACAAGCTGCTGATGAAGCTCGGTGCGGCCAAACACGACGCCGGTCGCATCGCCGCGGCGGTCAAAGTCAGCATTCCCAAGCAGACGGGCAGCGCCAGCTTCGAGTTCGCCCTCGATAGAGCCAAGCTGCGCCAGATTCGCGGGCGCGAAGGGCGTTACTTGTTGCGCACCAACCTGCGTGCCGAGCAACCCGAACAGCTATGGAGCATGTACGTGCAGCTTACCGAGGTCGAGCAGGCATTTAAGGAAATCAAGCACGATTTGGCGATACGGCCCATCTTCCATCAACTCGAGTCACGCATCGAAGCGCACATCTTCGTGGCCTTCTTGGCTTATTGCCTGCAAGTCACGCTCAAAGCACGGCTCAGCCCGCTGGCCAGCGGGCTAACCCCCCGGCAGGCGTTGGATAAGTTCAAAACGGTGCAGATGGTAGACGTGCACATCCCGACCCAAGACTGCCGCGAGCTGGTTCTGTCGCGCTATACGCAGCCCGAGACTGAGTTGCGCATGTTGCTGCAACAGTTGCGCTTGCAGCTGCCGGCGCAACCACCGCCACAGATCAGGTCAACGCAGCTATCTGCTGCCACCAAGACTGCCGAGGCTACCACCGTGTAGTGGAGACTTTTGCACTCGCCTTGTTGAAAATCAACAACTTAGCCGCAGTGTCGAGGTCGAGTTGGTAAATATTCGGTGAACCCGTGTTCGATCTACCGGGATAG
>JAOTTZ010000410.1 GCA_029864165.1 Burkholderiaceae bacterium | reverse complement strand
CGCACAGCCGCACGGTGGAAGTCGATGCGTTTTGTTCATGGTCTGCATGCAGAATGAAAATGCGATCGAGCGCACGCACCGTGACGTCGTTGGGCTCGTATTCCTCGCACGGCGTACCGAACATCATGCGCGTGAAATTGGCGGTATAGCCGAGCGAGTTCCTAGGGTAGATGTAAGGCTGGCTGAGCACGTATTTGTGTGTCATGGCCACCAATGTTGGCATCTTGCCGATCAGCCGCAGGGCCGCCACCTCTCGGTGCGCGGGATTGTCGATGTCCGTGCTGTCGTGATAGAAGGCCGACAAGCAACCTACCATTCCGGTGAGCACCGCCATCGGGTGCGCATCGCGGCGAAAGCCACGCAAGAAAAATTGCATTTGCTCGTTGACCATCGTGTGGTTGGTCACCCGCGCAACAAAGTGACTCTTTTGCGCTGCGTTGGGCAGTTCACCGTTGAGCAGCAGGTAGCACGTTTCGAGAAAGTCACAATGCTGCGCCAACTGTTCGATCGGGTAACCGCGGTAGAGGAGTTCTCCTTTGTCACCGTCGATGTAGGTGATTCCGGACTTGCACGAAGCAGTGGACAAGAACCCAGGGTCGTAAGTGAATTTGCCGGTCTGGGCGTAGAGCTTGCGTATGTCGATCACGTCGGGCCCGAGCGTGCCCTTGTAGATCGGCATCTCCATGCTCGGGCTGCCATCGGAAAACGACAGTGTGGCTTTCGCATCATTGGTGGCCATGGCTCGTCCTTGTGTGTTTGTCGATCAAGAAGCTGGTTCGCGCGCAGTGCGCATCAACGCAAGAACGTTACGAACCTCGGGAACAGCCAGCTCGCCTTCGGGTAGCTTGCGCGCCAGCAGCAGGTCTAGCAAGTCGTTGTCCGGTAGATTCATCAATGCCTGCAGGCCACGCGCCTGGCACTCGGTCACCGTGGCGCCATTGCGCAAGAAGAATCTTTCGATGAAAAGGTCATTTTCAAGCATTCCGCGTCGGCATTGCCAACGCAGGCGGTTCAGGCTGGTGGCGTCGAGCGTAGCATGCGGCACGGGCGCTTCATGCATCTGGTATTTTCCCTAGACGGCGCGCCGAACCATCATTTCTTTGATCTTGCTGATGGCTCGCGTCGGGTTCAAGCCCTTGGGGCAAACATCGACGCAGTTCATGATGGTGTGACAACGAAAAAGGCGGTACGGGTCTTCCAAATTGTCGAGCCTGGCGGCGGTATCTTGGTCGCGGCTGTCGGCAATGAAGCGGTAGGCCTGCAACAAGCCGGCCGGGCCCACGAACTTGTCGGGGTTCCACCAAAAGCTCGGGCACGCGGTGGAGCAGCTCGCGCACAAGATGCATTCGTACAAGCCGTCGAGTTCGTCGCGCTCTTCGGGTGACTGCAAGCGTTCTTTCTCAGGTGGCGGTGTGTTGTTGACCAAGTAGGGCTTGATCGATTCGTACTGCGTGAAAAACTGTGTCATGTCTACGATCAGGTCGCGCACCACGGGCAAACCCGGCAGGGGTTTGAGCACCACGGTTTGCGGCAACGTGAGCATGTTGGTCAGGCACGCCAGGCCGTTCTTGCCGTTGATGTTCATCGCGTCCGAACCGCACACGCCCTCACGGCACGAGCGGCGAAACGACAGTGTGGGATCAATCGCCTTGAGCTTTATCAGCGCATCGAGCAACATGCGCTCGCTGCCGTCGAGCTCAACGGCTATGGTCTGCATAGCGGGTTGGGTGCCCTTGTCGGGATCGTAACGGTAGATCTGGAAGGTGCGCTCGGTCATGGCTGGGCCTCGAACTAGAAACTGCGAACCGCGGGGGGAATCGATGCTGTGCTCAGGGGCTGGAGATTGGCCGGCTTGTAGTCGAGGCGGTTGCCTTCGCGGTACCACAGCGTGTGTTTGAGCCACTGCGAGTCGTTGCGCCCGTTCGGGTGCTCGGGCGTGTCGGGGTAGTCATCGACAGTATGGGCGCCACGGCTTTCGGTGCGATGCGCCGCCGATACGATGGTTGCCAACGCCGCCTCGATCAGGTTCTCGACTTCGAGCGCCTCGGCACGCGCGGTGTTGAACACCTTCGATTTGTCGGCCAGATGGATGTGCTTGACGCGCTCGGCCAGCGCCTTGATTTCAATGACGCCCGCATTCATCAGCGCCTGGGTGCGGAAAACACCGGCATAGCGCTGCATCGCCTTGCGCAAGTCGTTGGCCACATCCTGCGAGTACTCGCCGGCGGTACTGCCCTCTAAGCGGGCCAACCGAGCCAGCGAGCCGTCTGCCGCGTCGGCGCGCAGGCTCTGATGGCCCTGCGCCATCAACTTGGCCTCGATGATGTGATTGCCGGCGGCGCGGCCGAACACCAACAGGTCGAGTAGTGAATTCGTGCCCAGCCGGTTGGCGCCGTGGACACTGACGCAGGCGCATTCGCCCACAGCGTACAGGCCTGGCACAACGGTGTTCGAGTGGCCGCCCTGGGGCGCTACCACTTGAGCGCTGATATTGGTCGGTATGCCGCCCATTTGGTAGTGGATGGTCGGTACCACGGGTATGGCCTCCTTGGTGATATCGACATTGGCGAAATTCAGGCCAATCTCGAACACGCTGGGCAGCCGCTTCATGATGGTGTCCACGCCCAGGTGGCGCATGTCCAGGACGACATAATCCGCATTCGGCCCG
>JAOTTZ010000409.1 GCA_029864165.1 Burkholderiaceae bacterium | reverse complement strand
TCGCCGACCTTCGCGTCGGCGTTGCGCTTGACCTTGCTGGGGTGCACCAAGCCCAGCACCACCAGGCCGTAGATGGGTTCCACCGAGTCGATGGTGTGGCCACCCGCGATAGGAATGCCCGCCTCGACGCAAATGCTCTCGCCGCCTTTCAAGATCAAGCTGATGGTTTCCAGCGGCAGCACGTTGATCGGCATGCCCACGAGGGCCAAGGCCATGATGGGGGTGCCGCCCATGGCGTACACGTCGCTGATGGCGTTGGTGGCTGCTATGCGCCCGAAATCGTAGGGGTCGTCGACGATGGGCATGAAAAAGTCGGTCGTCGCTATCAGCGCCTGGTGGTCGTTCAGCTGGTACACCGCGGCGTCGTCACTGGTCGCAATGCCGACCAGCAGCTGCGGCGGAACGAACATGCTTTGGGTGCTCTGCAGGATTTCGCTCAGCACGCCGGGCGCGATCTTGCAGCCGCAACCGCCTCCGTGCGATAGCGACGTAAGGCGTGGCGGCGTGGCAGGTTCAGCAGCGTGCATGCGGTATCTCCAAAGCGGTGTGCAGCAAGTGTAGAAGACGTCGTCGCTCCTCGTCGGGAGCAAACAGCGGCGCGCGGCTCATGGTCTGTGCACGCAGATGCGCCAAAAAGACGGCGTCGTCGCGAGCGCGTGCTATCAACGCCGCCAGCCTCGCGTCGTCACCCATGTCAAAGTACCCGTTATGGGCGGGGCCGAGCATGCCCAGATTGCCTGGAATATTAGACGCGAGCACAGCAGTGCCGCTGAGCGCGGCCTCCAACACGACATGTGCGCCGCCTTCCATGCGACTGCTGTTGACCAGCAACTGGGCATGCTTGATATGTTGGCGCGTGGCGGCGTAGGGCAGGGCGCCGAGCCAGCGGTAGTGTGGACATTGCGCTTGCGTCTCGCGCGCGGCTGCAGCCAGCGTAGGGTCGATCCCGTCACCGATTTGATCGAACGCAAGATCCGAGCGCGCAGACAAGCGGCGCGCCGCACGCATGTAGGTCAGCGGGTCTTTCTCGTCGCGCAGGTGGCCGACATGCACCACGCGCAGCAATCGGCGGGTCTTGACCGCCGGCTTGAGTGGACGCGCCGACTGATAGATCACACTGCACTTGGCCCGCAGCGGTGGGGGCAGTTCGTCTGGGCCTTGTGCTTGCAGCGTCACCAAGTGGGTGGCGAGTTCCAGCGCGCGCTGCGCGTCGGCATTGGCACGGATATCGCGGTAGAGGTCGGTGCCGGTCAAGACGACGATCAAAACGCGGCCGGGATGAGCTTGCGCAAACGCGTCTATGCTTTCTGCCGAACGCCGAGCATGCAGGGCAATCAGTGCGTCGCAGGGTTCGCCCCGCCAAAGCGGCACAATCCGCACATGGAACTCAGCGCCCAACATGCGGGCCCATCGCGACGCCGTTCGCCAGTTGCCGCTGTTGGCCGCGGCCATCGCTGGGGTGACGATAACGACACGGGGTCTAGGGTCTGTTGACATATAAATCACACCTGCGTGAGTACCCTGAGCGAGCACAATCTAGACGCAAAGCGCAGTCGGGTTGGACACCCGGCGAGCATTTGCACCAACGAGTGTGCCCGCTCAGGGTACTCACCCGAAGGGCCGGGGCGGGCAAGGGCGCATGGCGTCGTTGCGGCCCTTGCACGGGGAGCCGCCCCGAGCTGCGGTCCGCGCCTAGCCCTGCACCCTTGCCCGCCCCGGCGCAGGTGTGATTTATATGTCAACAGACCCTAGGAGAACTTGCCTTGTTGGACACTGAGGTTGCGACCATCGATTCTCCGCTCATGCGACAGGCCGGAAAAGGCTTGCTTTCACTCGCGTTGATGGATGCACGCAATCATACGTTGCGCTGGATCGGCGCATATGAGGAGGCGCTGGAAACAACCGGCCTGCGGGTGCCTTTGGTCGACGAGTTAAACCCGCCCGTGTGGGAGTTGGGCCACGTCGGCTGGTTCCAGGAGTATTGGACAAGTCGCAATACCCAGCGCGCGCTTGGAGTGGGGTACGACCCAGCACAACCGAGTCTGGCTTCGATCGAACCGCAAGCGGATCGTTGGTACGACTCATCCAACGTGCCGCACGACAGCCGCTGGCAACTCGACTTGCCCGATTTGCTGATGACCAAGCAGTACTTGGTGCACACGCTGGAAACAACACTCGAACTGCTGCACGCCGCCGACGAGACCGACGATGCGCTGTACTTTTACCGCCTGGCGTTGTTCCACGAAGACATGCATGGCGAGGCTTTTGCCTACATGTCGCAGACACTGGGATTCGACGCTGGCTTTCTGGGACCCGTGCCAGCGTACCCCGCGTGCGCGCCGCTGGTGCTATGTCGTTCACTCCACAGTCTCGGCTGCGTTCCGGGAGGCTTTGTCTTTGACAACGAGAAATGGGCGTACGACGAACTGGTGTTCGAGTTTGAAATCGACGCGCAGGCTGTGAGTTGGGCGCAGTTCGCAGCGTTTGCCGACGACGGCGGTTACGACGACGCGCGCTGGTGGTCGCCCGAGGGTTGGGCCTGGGTGCAGCGCACGGGTCGACGCTGCCCGCGCTACGTGCAGCAATTGCGTGGTGGTCTGCTGGTGCAGCGCTTTGGACGGACCACGCCCGTACCGCTGACCCAACCGGTCACCCACGTGACATGGTACGA
>JAOTTZ010000407.1 GCA_029864165.1 Burkholderiaceae bacterium | reverse complement strand
GCCTTGCGAAAACTCGGCACCGCAGCGCACGGCAGCGTGCAGGCTGAAACCGTTCATGTTGGCGCACAGCGCTTGCTCGAAGTTCGCGTCTCGCGGCATGACGCCTTGCACTGTCAGCACCTTCTGGCCGGCGCGCGGGCCAAAGGCAATGCGGGTAAGTACAGGCAGCAGCCTGAGCGTGCGGGCATCGTCTGAATCGGCCTCGTTGTCGGCCATGGTGGTCGAGCCCTGCTCTTCGACCAAGGCGCCGCGCCGGGTGAGCAGCTTCATCATCCGGGTGATGATCTTGTGCAGCACCGCCTGCAGTGCCTCGTCGGTGGGTGCGGGCGCCTCGACAAAGCGAAGCTTCAGCGAAGACTAACTTGTACTCAAGTTATGGCGCAGCTAAAGACCGGCCCAGCGTCGCTGCGCCTGTAGACGCCGTCGAGCACCAGGCAGTGCAGATGGATGTTCAGGTTGGCGGCCGACCCAAAGCGCTGGATCAGCGTGACTGCACCGCTGCCGGCCTGGTCGGGCTTGAGCCCTGCCTGATCGAGCAGGTGGCGAGTGAGCACGCGGTGCACGACCTGCAGCACCGGCGTTCTGCGCCATGCGAACCAAGGCATCGTACGCAGCCTGGTCGCTGTGCGGGTGATAGCGGCCCAGCACATCGCCCACCACGCGCGCGCTCTTGACTGGCTTGGAGCCCCGCTGGCCGTCGTGAAGGCCAGGCCCGGGCGCTCCATGCTGTAGAGAATGCGGCGTTGCACGGGCTTTTGGCCGTCGCACACGTTGGGCAGCGCGCGACCCTTGGCCACACTGAGCGCGTATTCGAGATACGCCCGCTCGGCGTAGTGCGCCAGCGTGATGCTGTCCGGATTGTCGTCGCCACGGGTGGGGATGAGCGTCAGTTGCACGGCGCCTCACTCCCCTTGCATCAGCGTCACCAGCTCGTCGGCGCGCAGCGCGCCCGCCACCTCGCTGCCTTCCAAGACACTGTCGGCCAATTCACGCTTGCTTTGATGCAAAGCCACGATGCGCTCTTCCAGCGTGCCGCCGTTGACCAAGCGATAAACCGTCACGGGCCGCTGCTGGCCGATCCGATGCGCGCGTCCACTGGCTTGGTCCTCCGAGGCGGGGTTCCACCACGGGTCGGCAATCACCACGTAGTCGGCCACCGTCAGGTTGAGCCCGAAACCGCCCGCCTTCAGGCTGATGAGGAACAGGTGGCCCTCCCCGCCTTGAAACGCCGCAACACGCCGCGTACGTTCGGCTGACGGGGTGGAACCATCAAGGTATTGATACTTGATTCCAGCGGCGTCGAGCGGCTCGCGCAACAACGCCAAGAAGTCGACGAACTGGCTGAACACCAGCGCCTTGTGCCCGTTAGCCACCAACTCGTTGGCCAGCTCGGCGAAGGCCGTTACTTTGGCCCCGGTATAGCCGAGTTGCGGGCTCACCAGCCGCGGGTCACACGCGGCGCGGCGCAGCTTGGTGAGTTGGGCCAAGATGTTGATGTGTGCCAACCCCGGCGCGTCGCTGGCCAGGCTGTTCTGCGCAGCATCAAGCGCTAATCGGCGCAGCGCCTCGTAGTGTGCACGTTCGGCCGCTTCGGCCTGCACCGTGAGCGTGAGTTCGGTACGCGGCGGCAGGTCGTCCAGAACTTGAGCCTTGGTACGACGTAAAACGAACGGCGCAATCAACCGGCGCAGCGTGCGTTGCGCTGTGCGATTGCGGTCGCGCTCGATGGGGATGGCAAAGCGCTCGTTGAAGCGCGCCAGCGTACCCAACAAACCCGGGTTGCAAGCGCGCATGATCGACCACAGTTCGGCCAAGCGGTTTTCGATCGGCGTGCCGGACAAGGCCATGCGAAACGCCGCCTTCATCTCGAACACCGCCAATGCGCGCTTGGCCGCCGCGTTCTTGATCGCCTGCGCTTCGTCGAGCACCAAGGTGCACCACTCGCGCTGCGCGAAAACCGCGGCGTTTTGCTGATGCAAGGCGTAGGAAACGAGGATCACGTCGCCCGCGCCCGCGTTCTCGACCAGCACGTCGCGTTCGCCGTCACCGAAAACTTGCATTTGCAGCATCGGCGCGAAACGCCGCGCCTCGGCCTGCCAATTGCCTATCAGCGACGTGGGCGCGATCAGCAACGCCGCCCCGCCCCGCGCACGCGATAACAAGACAGCGAGCGCTTGCAGTGTCTTGCCCAAGCCCATATCGTCAGCCAGGCAAGCGCCAAAACCCGCCTCGGCCAAGCGCATGGCCCACTGGTAGCCCTCTTCCTGATACGGCCGCAGCTGAGCTTGCAAAGTATCGGGCAGCACAGGCGCGCTTTGCTGCGCGCTGACCAGACGTTCGACGCGCTCACGAAAACCTTTATCGGCTTCGATCTGCGCGCCTTCGAGCGCTGCGTCCAGCCACGCTGCCGCGACAGGGGCCAGCCGAGCCTGACCTTGCTGCACCTCCGCCACCGAACTGAGATCATCGAGCCGCGCGCGCAGCTCTTGTGTCAAGGCCAAGTAGCGGCCTTCGCCCAAAGGGATAAAACGGCTCTTGCCCGTACTACTCCACTCCAGCAGTTGGGTCAGACCAAAGACAAGACTCTCGTCGACGGCAATACCGCCTTGCAGAGTCAACCAGTCGCTGGCGCTGCGCACTTGCACGCGCAGTTGTGATAGCGCTGCCGTGTCG
>JAOTTZ010000408.1 GCA_029864165.1 Burkholderiaceae bacterium | reverse complement strand
CTCCCAGGGTTGGCGTGCGCGATTGCCTGAACGAAGTCGTCACACGTCACGGCTTGGCCGTCATGGCGCTCGAAGTACAAGCTCAAACCTTTGGCGAAGCCCTCGCGCCCCACCAATGTTTGCATCATGCGCACCACTTCGGCGCCTTTTTCGTAGACGGTCGCGGTATAGAAATTATTGATCTCGACGTAGCTATCGGGGCGTACTGGATGCGCCATCGGGCCCGCGTCTTCCGCAAACTGGGTCTCGCGCAGGCCGAGCACGTCTTCAATGCGTTTGACCGCTCGGGCCGAAGCGCCTCCGGCCATGTCCATGCTGAACTCTTGATCGCGAAAGACTGTCAACCCTTCCTTCAGGCTGAGCTGAAACCAGTCGCGGCAGGTAACACGGTTTCCGGTCCAGTTGTGGAAGTACTCGTGCGCGACCACGCTTTCGATGCCCGCATAGTCAGCGTCTGTGGCGGTGGCTGGGCTGGCAAGCACATACTTGGTATTGAAGACGTTGAGCCCTTTGTTCTCCATCGCCCCCATATTGAAATCGCCCACGGCCACGATCATGAAGCGCTCTAAATCAAGCGCCAGTTTGAATCGGGCCTCGTCCCATACCAGCGCGGCGATCAGAGACTGCATTGCATGTTCGGTCTTGTCCATATCGCCGCGGCGAACGTAGACCTGCAACAGGTGCTCTTTGCCGGCACGGGTGCGAATTTTCTGATCGCGCGCTACCAGGTCGGCGGCAACCAGCGCAAACAGGTAGCTGGGTTTGGGGAACGGGTCGTGCCATTTGGCGTAGTGGCGACCGCTGTCGAGTTCACCCTGCTCGACGAGGTTACCGTTAGAGAGCAGCACCGGGTACAAGGCCTTGCTCGCTCGCAGCGTGACGCCGTAGGTCGCCATGACGTCGGGCCGATCCAGAAAATAGGTGATACGCCGGAAGCCCTCGGCTTCGCATTGCGTGAACAGCCCGCTCTCGGAGGTATAAAGGCCCGAGAGTTGTGTGTTTTTCTCGGGCGCACAAGTATTGCGGATTTCAAGCGTGAATTCGTCCGCGGGCAGGCTTTCGATGACCAGCATGCCATCTTCGTTGCGGAACGACACGCTTTGGCCATCGACTTGCACGCGCAAGAGATCCAAATCCTCACCGTGCAGACGCAGCGCTTGCTTTGGCGTGTTCGCGTTGCGAACGATACTCATGCGGCTCGTCACCAGCGTCCTGGCCGCATCGAGATCGAAGGCCAGATCGACTCGCTTGATCCAGTAGGCCGGCGCAGCGTAATCCTCGCGCCGGATCAGTGAGACAGTGCCCTCACGCATGATCGAATTCTAAACACCCTGCTTCAGGCTGGCTTCTATGAAGCCGTCTAGATCACCGTCGAGCACCTTCTGCGTCGCCGACACTTCGAAACCGGTACGCAAGTCCTTGATGCGGCTTTGGTCCAGAACGTAGCTGCGTATCTGATGGCCCCAACCAACATCGGTCTTGCTGTCTTCGAGTTTCTGCTGCGTCGCCCTGCGGATTCGCATTTCATGCTCGTACAGTCGCGACCTCAGCATCTGCCAGGCTTCGTCACGGTTGCGGTGCTGCGAGCGGTCGTTCTGGCACTGCACCACGATGTTGGTGGGTATGTGCGTCAAGCGCACCGCCGAATCGGTCTTGTTGATGTGCTGCCCCCCTGCGCCCGAGGCACGGAAGGTATCGGTACGCACGTCAGCCGGGTTGATATCAATCTCTATCGAGTCGTCTACCTCCGGGTAGACAAACACTGAAGCAAAACTGGTGTGCCGCCCACCGGCGGAATCGAACGGGCTCTTGCGAACCAACCGGTGCACGCCGGTTTCCGAGCGCAGCAAACCGAAAGCGTAGTCGCCCTCCACCTTGATGGTCGTGCTCTTGATACCCGCCACGTCGCCCTCGCTTTCTTCAAGCATTTCCGTTTTGAAGCCCCTGCGCTCGCAGTATTTCAGGTACTGGCGCAACAACATACTGGCCCAGTCGCAAGCCTCGGTGCCCCCGGCACCGGCTTGAATGTCGACAAAGCAGTTGCTCTGGTCAGCCGGATTGTTGAACATACGGCGGAACTCGAGCTGCGCGACGATGGCTTCGAGCTTTGCCGCGTCAAGCTCGATGGTCCGCAAGCTGGCGAAGTCCGCATCGGCTTTGGCCATCTCAAACAGCTCGCTGTCGTCGGCCAAATGGCCCTCTAGGTGGGCGATGGTTTGCACCACCGTCTCCAGAGCCTTTTTCTCGCGCCCCAATTCTTGTGCACGCTTGGGTTCGTTCCAGACCGCGGCGTTCTCGAGCGCGGCGTTGACTTCGTTCAGCCGCAGCGCCTTGCGATCATAGTCAAAGATACCCCCGGAGATGTTGCGTGCGCTCGCTCAAATCGGCAAGCGCATTGCCTATGGCATTGATGTGTTCGACGTCCATGGTGCCTGCCTTGTTTTGCAATGCAGGTGATTTTCGCATGCGAGGCACGCTGGTCTGTCGCGAACGAGGCGGCCACGAAGCGCCCGAGCGCAGCCCGTTCGGCAAGATTACACAGCGTCCAGCGGACTACCTTAGTGGCCGTAAATAATTAAAGGTATCAACTCTGCGTCTGAGGTGATATGCTCTCGGAGCATGGTTGCTTTGCCTGAGCTAGCACAGAAGTTCGAGTTGTTATGGCCGCTATTG
>JAOTTZ010000405.1 GCA_029864165.1 Burkholderiaceae bacterium | reverse complement strand
TTATAAAACCGATGCGTTTGGGCCTGTAGCTAGGCGCAAACCACAGCAATAGCCAAAGCTATTGCGCGGATTTGCAACGACGCTACGGGGCCAAAGGCGCGGGTTTTAAGTGCTGAATAGCGTGCAACACTGCACTAGGTGCTGGCCGGCTAACGCGGCCAAGGCGTCGCGACTGGTCGTTATCCGTGAGACCGCTGCTTGGGCCTGCCTTCAAACCAGGCTGTTGCGGATGGCGTATACAGTCATCTCGGAGTTGTTGCTCAGTCCGAGCTTTTCGAGCACGCGGGCGCGGTACACGCTGACGGTCTTTGGGCTGAGGTTTAACTCCTGGGCGATGTCGGACAGGCGCTTGCCCGAGGCGATCATGACCAGCGTCTGCAGCTCCCGGTCAGACAGCTTTTCGTGCGCGTTGGCAATCTGTGGTGTGGTTAGACCCTCGACCAGCATTTGCGCAATTTCCGGCGTGACGTACTTGCGCCCCTGTGCCACCGTGCGCACGGCAGCCACTATCAAAGCCGGGTCGCCGCCCTTGTTGACATAGCCATAGGCACCGGCACGCAGGGCGCGAATGGCGTACTGTTCTTCGGGATACATGCTGATCACCAGTACGCGCAGTGTCGAGCCTTCGTTTTTGAGTACGTGCAATACGTCGAGCCCACTGCGGCCGGGCAAGTTGATGTCCAGCACCAGCACGTCGCAGCTGGCGTCACGCAGCAATGTGCGCAATTCGCCGTAGTCGCCGGCCTCGCCGACCACTTTGATGTCAGGCGCATCCGACAATGTGTCGCGTATACCGCGCCGAATCAGCGCATGGTCGTCGCAAAGCAGTACTTTGATCAAGGTTCACCCCACCCCGTTGGGTCGTCTTCCAGGTCGCCTACTGTACCGATAATGCCCGCGTGCGCGCCCGATGCATGCAGCGGGATGGACAATATCAACGTGGTGCCATCTTTACCGCTGGTCAGGTCGACCCACCCGCCCACAGTGCTAGCACGCTCATGCAGGCCGCGAATGCCAAACGATCGTACCTTTACCAGATCGTCGGGCGTGAGGCCAACGCCGTTATCCCTGATTTCCAATGTCAACACACCGGCCGAGGCCGCAAGGTCCATGCGCACCATGCTCGCCCGGGCGTGCTTGCTCACGTTGGTCAACGCCTCCTGGGCGGTGCGATAGGCTACCAACGGTACGCCGGTAGGCAGTTCCACCCGCTCTTGCTGTGGGCTGAAGTGACAGACTACGCCGGTGCGGCGTTCGAATCGATTGGCCATCCATTGCAGCGCCGCTACCAGTCCCTGTTCAAGAATCGCTGGCCGTAGATTGTGCATCACGCGTTGACTGGCCTCGATGGCATGTGTCACCGTTTCCAGGGCCACGCTCACGCGCGACAGCACTTCGTCAGAATCGGAATGCCGCGCAATCCATGCCAGGTCAAACTTCAGCGCCGTCAGCGAGCCGCCTACATCGTCATGAATTTCGCGCGCAATCGCTGCACGCTCGGACTCAACGCTTGTTTGCAGGTATTGCGCTAGTTCACGCAGGCGCTGCTGGCTCTGCCTAAGCTCAAGGTCGGTACGCAGCCGCGCCAATTGCGATTCGTTGGCCTGTACCGCGTGCAGCAATGCCGGCACCAAACGTTTCAAATTATTTTTCAGAAGATAGTCGCTGGCGCCGCTGCGCATGGCCTCGACAGCAGTGTCTTCGCCTATTTCGCCCGATACCAGGATGAATGGCACCGCGACCCCGCTGGCTTTGACCAAGTCGAGGGCAATCATGCCTGAAAACCCCGGCAAGTTGTAGTCTGAAATAATGGCGTCCCAGTTCTGATTCAGGGCTTGCAGAAATTCCGCCTCAGTTTCGACCCGCTGCACCTGGACATCAAGCCCACTGCGCCGAAAATGTGCCAGTAGCAGCTCGTGATCGAGCGCGGAGTCTTCGACGTGCAGTAGACGCAGCCGGCGACCGGTTTCTTGCTTGACCATGACTGGAAGTATGCCGTGTCTGGGGACAAGAGAGTCGAAATAGAACCGGCTTTGCGGGCCAGATCTCTGCTAAAGAACGTGTTGAAGCTGCCGAAAATTGGGGAAACTGTAGCTCGATAGCTGCACGGGCCTTTGCAGACGACGCGGCGTCGGTGGGCTGCGCGTTGACATGCCTGTTCCTAGGTTCATCTTCATCCCTCGCACGGAGCGACGATGGCGAGTCACCATGAATCCGTCGACCGAATCAACGGGACTTGCCGCTGCTGGCTGCTATCGGCGTGCAGGACGCCCTGCTGGCCGCCAACAACGATTTAAATCGTATGCAAACGCTGTTGGCTGACGCAAGCGTTACGCTGATGCGGCCTTTCCAAGGCGTAACAGAACGGATTCAAGCGCTGCGCGGGCCATCCATCACCGGCGCCGAAAGAGACTCGATGATCTGCACCGTGACGCACGACCTGACCCACGCCGTGACGGCGCTGCAGTTCCAGGACGGGGCTTCTCAACCGATCAGTCACACCCAACGCCGGTTGCGCAACTGTGCCGACCAGCTGGCGCGCGATTCTTTTGCCGATGCCGAGGATGGCGAGGCCGTGGTCGAAGCGGCCCCTGACCGCTCGAACCCGGTGACGCCGGCCGAAATGGATACTGGCTGCATCGGGCTTTTCTAGCCGCTTCTCAAGAATTTAGGCC
>JAOTTZ010000406.1 GCA_029864165.1 Burkholderiaceae bacterium | reverse complement strand
CAGTCAAGATGCAGCAGCAGTCTCAGTTGGACGAGTTGGTGAACCGGGCCGAACAGGAGTTGTTGCGCTCTGCAGTAAACATCGACGCTTCAGCCGCAACAACCGAAAGTGCGATCCTCAATCGTGCCCAACAACAAAACCAGCAGGCGCTGCTCAGCCGCATGCGAAGAATTAGCGCTACAGGCAGGGTGGTGCTCGGTCTTCTGCCGAGCGCCAGCGTCAGCGATTTGCCCGACATTGCCCTCGTGCATGGCGATCGAATCTATGTTCCCTCTCAGCCTTCTCTGGTCAACGTCTTTGGGTCGGTGTTCAACCAAAACAGCTTCATATACAAGAGCGGCACAAACTTGGCAGATTATCTCTCGCAAGCCGGCGGTGCGACCAAAGACGCCGACGAGGATTCGATCTACCTGCTGCGTGTTGACGGCACGGTTGTCAGCCGGCGGCAGAGATCGTGGTTCGGCGGCCTTAACACCGAAACCATACTGCCCGGTGACGCCATCTTTGTTCCGCCTGATCTGGAGCGCTATGCCCTCACGCGAGAGTTCAAGGATTGGACGCAGATCTTGTATCAGTTTGCGCTGGGCGTTGCTGGGCTGAAGATTCTGCGCGATTAGGGCACGATTCACATATTAGCGCTAAGATGCAAATATGCGCACCACACTCGACCTGCCCGATCCATTGCTGCGCCAGCTGGAGTCTCGCGCGGCGCTCGAGGGCACAACGCTCAAGCAGTTGATTCGCGACGCAATCGAGCGCAGCCTCGGTGCTCAGCGCACTGCTAGACGTTCACGCGGCAGCAGCGTCTTGCCCAGCGTCAAGCTCGGACAGCCTCTGCAAGTGCAGCGACTCAGCAATGCAGCGCTTTCGGGGTTACTCGACGAATGACCCTTAGGGGCAAGACGACGTTGGCACAGGCAGGTGCCGGCGACCGGCCTGACTTGAACGTTTGGCTGGCGCTGGCAGTCGCCGAGCACCCGCACCATCGGGCTGCGCGGACGCACTGGCACGAGGCGGCGGCCGCACGCGTCTGGTTCTGCCGCGTGACGATGCTTGGGTTGGTGCGCCCGTTGGCGCAGCCCAAGCTGATGGGCAAGGCGGCGCTGAGTTTGCCGCGTGCGTTCGACGTATACCGAAGCTTCGCCGCGTTGCCCGAGGTAGGTCTGTGCGTCGAGCCAAGCGATTGCGAATTGCTCTTGGGCAGCCTGTTGAACCCTGACACTCCAGCGCGCCTATGGACCGATTCTTACCTGGCTGCATTCGCCACCGCGGGTGGCCTGCGGCTTGTTACGTTTGACAAAGACTTCAAGCGCTTCGGTGGGATCGCACACCTGCAACTGGCAACGCAGTAGAGCCACAATGCTGTGCCAAGAGTACGTTCACTTGGTCAGCGTACCTATGCAGGGCAGCATCTACAAGTCGTTGCTCGGCGAAAAACAATATGGCCGCTGGTAGTCGACGCTGGTGGCGTTGCTCTTAGCGTCCGTTTATTTGGCGCCGAGTTTACGTGTTGGGGAGCCAAGCGCGGGGGTGATACCGAATACTTGGTACGGGGACAACTGGAGATTATCGATGGAAGCAATTCGGGAAACGCTTGATGTTCTTGGCAATGCGGTCACCATTCGCCTGCCCGCGAGCTTTTCAGCTCGCCGGGTCGAGGTCATTGTGCTGCCAGTAGCCGAGGAAGACAGCCCCCCACATTCCCAGCGGCGGCGACACAGGCCTTCCGCCGATCTGGCCGGCACCATCATTCGTGACGACCTACTCGAGCCTGCCACCAGCGCTGACGACTGGGACGCGCTGAAGTGATGCTGCTTGACAACCCATGTGTGGGTGCGTTGGTTGGCGCCTAAAGCGCGTCCGCTGCCGGGCAACGCCTTGGCGGCCGTCGATGCCGCGGATAGCCTGGCGGTATCGGCGATTTCGTGCTGGGAGGTGGTCAACCTGCACAAGCGCGGCCGCATCGATCTTGGAATGGATATTGATCGCTGGCTCGGCAAGGCCCTCACAGGCTCAGGAATCGAATGCGTTCCCATCACCCGTGAGATTGCTGCGTGCGCCGCTTCACTGAGCGAAATCCACCGCGACCCGGCCGACCGGTTTATTATCGCCACGGCACTGTTGGCGCCTTACCGGCTGCTCACGCTTGACGAGTCTATTCGGCAGTATCGCGAAATCAGCGAACTTCTGGCATGAACTTAGGGGCCTGTTCCTTCGTCATCGACCTCCGCAGAACGGTGGTGAGTCGGCGGCAGAAATCATGGTTCGGTAACCTTGACACCGAAACCATACTACCCGGTGATGCCATCTTTGTTCCGCCTGATCTGGAGCGCTACGCCCTCACGCGAGAGTTCAAGAATTGGACACAGACCTTGTACCAGTTCGCGCTGGGCGTTGCCGGCATCAAGATACTCCGGAATTAGCCCATGACCCCTAACGACCCTCCTGTGCAAGTCACACCCAGCGACGCCAGCAATTCCGACACGCCAGAGGAAAGCATCGGGCTGATTGACCTTGCTATCGTGTTGGCCAAGCATAAGAAACTGGTGCTGGGCCTGCCGATCTTCGCAGCGGTGCTTGCGGCCGCCATGTCATTTCTGCAACCTAACATCTACACAGCCACCACCAAGGTCTTACCGCCTCAGAGCGGGCAGTCCGGCAACATGGCCTTGCTG
>JAOTTZ010000404.1 GCA_029864165.1 Burkholderiaceae bacterium | reverse complement strand
GCGTGCCGCCAAAGTGGTAGGCATGCCACTGAGTCAAGCTGACTGCGCGGGCGTTATGCGCCGGTTGGGGCTGGCATGTACCGAGGAGCCCGGGCGGCTGACCGTCACACCGCCAAGCTGGCGCTTCGATTTGCGCATCGAAGAGGATCTGATTGAGGAGGTGATCCGCGTGCTTGGGTACGCGAGCCTTCCCGACACCCCACCGTTGGCGCCCGTTACGCCGCGGGTGCAGTCGCAATCTCATCGAAGCGTGTATGCCTTATGTCATGCAATGGCCGCGCTCGACTACCAAGAGACGGTCAACTTCAGTTTCGTCGACGAGCGCTGGGAGCGCGAACTGGCTGGCAATGCGCAACCCATTCGTGTCTTGAACCCAATAGCCAGTTCGCAGTCCGTGATGCGTTCCAGCCTGTTCGGTGGCCTGGTTCAAGTGCTACGCTTCAACCTTGCGCGTAGAGCGACGCGCGTGCGCGTGTTCGAAATCGGGCGCGTGTTCCTACGCGATCCCGACGCGGTTGCGAGCGACGCCGGCATCGCGGGTATGCGGCAGCCGTTGCACCTCGCAGGCTTGGCCTACGGCAGCGCCGACGACGTGCAATGGTCGTGCAAAGAAAGAAGGGTCGAGTTTTTTGACGTGAAAGGCGACGTCGAAGCTCTGCTTGCACCTCGGATCGCTCGCTTTGTGCCGGCCACGCACCCGTCCATGCATTCAGGGCGCTGCGCTCGTATCGAGGTTGACGGTGTCGTTGTTGGATTTATCGGCGAGTTGCATCCCAAGTGGCGTCAGGCTTACGAATTGCCGGCGACGCCACTGCTGTTCAGCGTGGATATCTCGGCTTTGGCGCAGCCAGGGACACCGACGTATGTTCCGATTCAGCGTCAGCAGTCAGTTTGGCGTGACTTGGCGATCATTGTCGGTGCCAACGTCACACACGATGCGCTCATGCAAACCATCGCATCTGTTCCTACCGGCATTGTGCGCTCGGCGCGGCTGTTTGATTTTTTCAAACCCACCGTCCCAACGACCGAGATTTCCGAGCGTGAGAAAAGCCTGGCTGTGCGGCTGGAGTTACTCGATGACCTAGCTACACTCACCGACGATCGAATTGACGCAATTGTTCAGCAGGTGACTGAAGCTTTGCGAACCCAGTTGGGCGCACGTTTGCGTACTTGAACAGATCACAACGCCATGGACAAGAACTCACGAAGTCAAGTCATGCTGCGGACGCTAGAGACGCCGACGCTGACCAAGGCGGAATTGGCCGAATTGCTGTTTGAGCGCTTGGGACTCAACAAGCGTGAGTCTAAGGACATGGTCGAAGCATTCTTCGAGATCATCCAGAAAACATTGGTCGAGGGCGAGGAGGTGAAGATGTCAGGCTTTGGCAACTTCAACATCCGACGCAAGGCGCCACGCCCGGGGCGCAACCCAAGAACGGGTGAGGCCATTACGATCCGGGCGCGCAATGTCGTGACCTTTCACGCCAGCCTTAAGCTCAAGAGAATTACGCAGGGTGATCTGCCCGTTCGAGGGGAGTTCGAGTAAAGTCTTAACTTTCTCCCCCTATCTTATTGATTCACATGGCGCTGCCCGCCATCCCTATCAAACGTTACTTCACCATTGGTGAGGTTAGCGACTTGTGTGACGTCAAGCCCTACGTGCTGCGGTACTGGGAGCAAGAGTTCACGCAACTCAGACCCATGAAGCGGCGCGGCAATCGGCGCTATTACCAGCATCACGAAGTGCTGTTGATCCGCCGAATTCGTGAATTGCTGTATGAACAAGGTTTCACCATCAGCGGTGCGCGCAATCGATTGTCCGAGCACGCGGTCACCGGTAACGGCGCGGCTGCTGGATCCGACGATGCGGAAGTCCACCCTGATGAAGTGACTGTTCTCCGTGATCACGTTGTTGCCGATGGCGCGGGCGGCGACGTTGCGCAGATGCCAACTTTGCCAGAGCAAAGCGACGGTTTGTTGGTTCGGATGCGCCACGAGTTAACGCTGATACGTGGTTTGTTGACCTTCTGAGGTGTGGAACCTATCTCATACTCATTCGCGCGCTGCGTTGAGGCCAAAATCGCTGGTGGTTAGGCGCTTGCCGCAGCCCATATCGGGAATATGGGCAAGGCAAGCAACGCCGCCAGCGGCGATTTTGGCCTCAACCCTTCGGGACGGCGGCAATGCGGGCGCACTGCAGCGTCGGCCTCGCTACCCATATGCCCGATATGCGCACGCTCGGCCTTCTCGCATTGCATCCCGCATTGCCACCGTCGCACACGTGAATGAGTATGAAATAGGTTCTATACCACGCCGTATAATGACCAGCTCATCGGGGCGTAGCGCAGCCTGGTAGCGCACTTGCATGGGGTGCAAGGGGTCGCGAGTTCGAATCCCGCCGTCCCGACCAGTTGGAGTTGAGTTGTCGCCAGCACTCGGGCCGACGACAAAGAAGCTGCTCACAGCCACGTTCGTTCACACCGCGCAGCGCTGTGACTTGGGCCCTTGCCGGGAGGCTCGCTCTAAGCTGCAGGGGCATGTCCGCTCGAAGTGCGGTTTCGTTGCAGGCGGTGGTGGCGTAGCACGCCGATGGCCTGCATAAGCGTGATTGCAGATTGCGAGGTAGCGCTCAATGAGCAAGGCATTCATCAGTGAACCCGATGGTGAGACGGAACG
>JAOTTZ010000027.1 GCA_029864165.1 Burkholderiaceae bacterium | reverse complement strand
AAGGCCAAGAAAAAAACGCTGGACGTGCTCAGCCCGGCCGATCTTGGTGTGGACGTCGCGCCAAGGATCAAAACGCACAAAGTCAGCGAACCACCCAAGCGCAGCGCCGGCATCAAAGTGCCCGACGTGGCCACGCTGGTTGCCAAACTCAAGAACGAAGCCAAGGTGATTTGACCATGGGCGCCGCACTGGTTATTGCCGAACACGATCACCGCTCGATCAAGGGCGCCACGTTCAACACTGTGACGGCAGCGGCCGCATGTGGTGGGGACGTGCACGTGCTGGTGGCGGGCTACCACGCCGAGGATGCCGCACAGGCGGCAACGCGCATCACCGGGGTCTCCAAAGTGCTGCACGCCGATGGTCCAAGCCTCGAACACGGACTGGCTGAGAACATGGCGGCGCAAATCTTGTCCCTCGCCAGCACATACGACCACCTTGTGTTTCCCGCCACTGCAGCGGGCAAGAACGTCGCGCCGCGTGTGGCGGCCATGCTCGACGTGGGTCAGGTCTCCGACGTCATCAAGGTGCGGGCGCCTGACACTTTCGACCGCCCCATCTACGCCGGCAGTGCGATCGCTACGGTGCAAAGCCTAGACCGCGTCAAAGTCATCACCGTGCGCACAACGGCCTTCGATGCGGCCGCAGCAACCGGTGGCACGGCGGCGCTGGTGAGCGTAGCGGCGGCGGGCGACGCGGGTATTTCCAGCTTTGTCGGCAGCGAGATCGCCCAGAACGACCGCCCCGAGTTGAGCGCGGCGAAGATCGTTGTTTCCGGCGGGCGAGCGCTCGGCTCGAGCGAGAAGTTCAACGCTGTGCTGTTGCCGCTGGCCGACAAGCTCGGCGCCGCCTTGGGCGCCAGTCGTGCCGCTGTCGATGCCGGCTACGCGCCCAACGACTGGCAGGTGGGCCAGACCGGCAAGGTCGTCGCCCCGCAGCTCTACATTGCTGTCGGCATCAGTGGCGCCATCCAGCATTTGGCGGGTATGAAAGACAGCAAAGTGATCGTCGCCATCAACGCCGACGCGGATGCCCCCATCTTCGGCGTGGCCGACTACGGGCTCGTGGGCGATCTATTTACCGCCGTGCCGGAGTTGATACAGGCGCTTTCATAACCTCTTGCAAGCGGGCATATCGCGAACAAGCCGTGCCATTGCCCGCCGTACTGAGCCACTTGTCACTGCCGGTCATCGGCGCACCGCTGTTCATCGTCAGCAGCCCCAAGCTGGTGATTGAGCAATGCAAGGCCGGGGTGGTGGGCTCCTTGCCCGCGCTCAATGCTCGCCCAGCTTCGCAGCTCGACGAATGGCTCGCCGAAATCACCGCGGCGCTGGCAAGCTATAACAAGTCGCGCCCTGAGCAGCCCTGCGCACCGTATGCCGTCAATCAAATCGTTCACAAGAGCAACTCGCGCCTTGAACAAGACGCCCAGGTTTGCGCCAAATACAAAGTACCGGTCGTTATCACATCCCTGGGCGCGCGCACGGATATCAACGACGCCGTGCACGGCTGGGGTGGCATCGTGCTGCACGATGTCGTCGACAACGCTTTCGCAAAGAAGGCGATCGCCAAAGGCGCTGACGGCCTGATCGCCGTGGCCAACGGCGCGGGGGGGCACGCGGGCGTCAAGAACCCGTTTGCGCTGGTGCAAGAAATTCGCCACTGGTTCGACGGCCCGCTTGCGCTCGCCGGATGCATAGCCACCGGCGGCGCGGTGCTGGCGGCGCAGGCCTGTGGCGCCGACTTTGCCTACATCGGGTCTCTTTTTATCGCCACCGACGAGGCACGGGCAAGCGATGCGTACAAGCAAGCCATCATTGACGGCACATCCGATGACGTTGTTTACAGCAGTTTGTTCACCGGCGTGCACGGCAACTATCTGAAGTCATCGATATTGGCCGCCGGCATGGATCCGGACCTGCTGTCAGAACGCGATCCGGGCAAAATGAATTTCAGCGCGGGAGCGAGTCGGGCATGGAAGGACATTTGGGGCAGCGGCCAGGGCATCGCCGCTATCGACGCCGTGTTGCCCACCCGTGAAGTCGTCGCGAAACTGGCGCGCCAGTACGCTGAAAGCAGGCGCCGACTTTCGCTTTGAACCTTGGCGGCCGGCCTACCGCCAGCGCCTCGTGTTACATGTTACGGCTTGAGTCAGCGCGCAAAACGCCGAAAACAAAAAGCAAGACGACTCCGTCTACTGGAAACCGCCATGAACGCACCTGCTCCAATTACCGGCTTTTCTACCGCCAACGTGCATGCCCTGGCCACCATACTGGAGGCGAGCGAGACCAGGTCGATCATCGCCTCGCGCGACATCTTTGATATTTCCGGTACCAAACTTTGGGCCCGCGACCAGCCGGTATCTCAATCCTTGCAGCGCAAGCTACTCGATCGTCAGCTGCGCCAGCCATTGGAGAGCTGCCTACTGGCCGAAGACGGCATCACCGCACACTCGCTGGTGAAGTCCATTGAATCCTTGCTCGCGAGCGATACGCCGCTGGCACCGATGCTGCGCCCCTACGCCGAGAAGCTTGTTCGCGAAGTGGCCCGATTGCCGCTACATTCTGTCGCGCAACTGCTGCTGACAGCCAGCGAAGCTGCGCGTCCGGAATCTTTCGAACATGCCGTGCAGGCAATGGCCTTGAACGGGGCACTGACCATCTCGCACGGCGGCTCGACCCAAGACCTGCGTTTGGCCTTGTTGTGTGGCCTGGTGCACGATTTGGGCGAAATGTACATCGACCCCATGTACGGCGAGGCCGATGCCGACCGGGCACTCGACTTTCAAAGCTACCAACAGTTGGTGGTGCATCCGCACGTGGGCAATCTGCTGATCGAGCAGCTCACCGACTACCCGCCCGCTGTGGCGCGCGCGGTGGCCGAACACCACGAACGCTTGGATGGCACCGGCTACCCGCATTGTCTGCAGCGCGATCAAGTGTCTCCGCTGGGCCAGCAGCTGGCCGTCACCGAAGCCACGCTCGGCGTGCTGCGCGGCGGCAACCAGAACCTCTCACGCGCCAGCGTCGCGCTGCGCGTCGTTCCGGGTGAATACAACCTGAGCTGGGTCGGCATGATTTCTGATGGCGCGCGTTCGCAGCCTGGGCTGCGAGCCACACTCAGCATCGGTGAAATTCAAACCCGCCTTTCGCAACTGGAAGCGGCGCTGCAATTGGCGCAAGACACCGTCGGTACCCTGACGAAGGCGGCGGAGTCAGAAAATATGAAAGGCGCGCTGACCCTGGCGCAGCATTTACTCGATCGTCTGCGCAAGGGTTGGAACAGCAGCGGGCTTTGGTGCATGGAATCCGTGTCCGAGCAGGACGCGCCGGAAGTCGAGGCCATTGAAGACGAGTTGCTATTTCGGCTACGCTCGATCCAGCGCGCCGCATTGCTACGGGCGCGCGACCTGCCGCTGAAGGACTCGGTGCTCATGAACCGGCTGCGCGACGACCTGATCAACAGCATAAGCTGAGGCGGGGCGACACCGACGCGGCATCGAAGCTTGCGCAGCGCTCTCCAAGGCACGCGTCGCGACACTGCTGTACTGGCTATCTGTCCCGACAACGCGGCGGCGCTGGGCCGGCTCTGGCAAGGCGCGGCGCACAGTTGTGCGTTTCAGATCGGCGGGAGCGTCATGCCGTTGCCACACTGCGGCTTCAAAATCCGTCCGGGGATCATGGGCGCGCGCCCGATCGAGGCTCAGCTCGCCCGGCAACGCGCCGACCGATTACAGTTGGCCCTCGCCACACCCAAATCCCTGACGTGCCAACCCCAGAGCAACTTGCGCGCGAGACCATCGACAAGCTCGCTGCGCAACAACGCGTACTTCACTGATACACGCCCGCGCTACCGATCGTCATATCGACCGTACAACCGAGCATTCGCACCCAATACCGGCGACTGCGGCAACAAGGTTTGCAGCAAGGGCTCGCGCCAATCCAGCGTCCATGGGTCTAACACCCCGAATTTGGACGCCAGCTCCCAGTAGGCCCAACTGAACCCATTCGCCTCTGCCTGCTCACGAACTGCTTTGGTCCAAGCAAGCCTTGTTGCGTCGTCAGCTTCGGAATACACACCGAACTCGCCCAAGAATATCGGCCGGCGTTCCACCTTGGCCCATTGGGCGACATCGGCGAAATCAGCCTTCAGCGCCTGCCTTTCGGCAGCGCTGCCGCGCCAAGCCGTGCCCATCCACTCGTCCGAGCCATCTACCCATTCGGCACCCTGGTGAGTCACTTCGATCGGGTCGTAATAATGAAACGTCACGATCAGATTTCTATCGTCGAAGGGCAGATGCAGTTGCTCCAGCGCAGCGAGCGTATTCCACGGCGCGCCGCCGACGATCAGCGTTCGATCTGGGTTGCTCGCGCGGATTTCCCGTAGCGCTGCGGACATAACACGCTGCCACATATCGCGGCCAAGGTAAAGGTTGGGCTCATTGAGCAACTCGAACATCACCGTGGCCGGCGCATTGCGGTAATGCTGAGCAATCTGATTCCACAGCGCCAAAAAGCGCTGTTGCTCAGACTTTGGAGCGGTGTTCATCGCCGCGTAGTGATGCATATCGATGACAACAGCCAGCCCTTGGGCGCTGGCGAGCTTGACAGCACCGTCGACGCGATCGAAAAAATCGGGGTCGATGGTGTAAGGTGGCTTAAAGTCGGCACGAGCGTCCCAGCGAATGGTCAGGCGTATCGCGGTGAAACCCGCCCCCTTGGCGAGGGTGATGAATTCGTCACTCAGCACCGGACCTAAACCTTCCGTGGGCGTGTCGAGCATGTCTCCAAAGTTGATCGTGCGCGCCAGAGCACGGTTGCAACCCGCGGCGCGCTCCTGGGGCGGATAGTCAAAACTACAAGCGTGCGCACCGGCTGTCAGCGGATGCGTTGGCGGTAGAAATTCCTTTTCAGCAAGTGGTGCCGATAGACGCCCCTTACTTTGCAAAGAAGGCTCGTCAACTTCCATTGCGAACCGTTCAGAATCCATAGCTGAACAAGCGGCGATCAAAACCGTCGACAGCGCTAGACAAAGTTTTTTCATGACTGACCTTTTAATTGTGTAGTTATTGCAACAAACGGCAAAGTAAAGTCTCCAGCGCAACTTGCGTCGATGGAGACTTTGAACCTAACCAGTTGGAACCTTGCAAGTGTGCAGACGACGACACTTGCCTCATCACGGCGTCACACCAAACTTAGGTGTCAGCTGGGTTGCACTATGGGGCGCCATACCCCACCGCCGGCGTCGTTACGCCCGCGTTGTCACTACCCCCGCATCACTCACTCCAATACCACTTGACGCTAGCCCGTTTTTTGTTCAACTTCAGCTTCGGGTTCAACGTCGCAATCGCAACCGCGGCCGGCGGAAATCATGCGTCGCGTCAGACGCGCAGCCACCTTTTGCGCCCACGGCCAAACCAAACCCGTGTAGCGCCGCGGGGTGGCGAGTATGCCACAAAGGTAGCGGCCCTCGGCCTGTTGCCATACCAATGCGGTGCACGCACCGTGGCGGCGCCGGCTCACGAGCACGCCCACGGGGCATGGTTGCAGCAGGCAACACACGCCACAACCATTGCACGCCTCGCCCCAGCCGGGCTTGGGCGGCGCCTGGCTGTGGATGTGAATGACGCGGTGACTCATACGCTGCGGAGCCACAGGTTCTCACCCTAAGCCAACCGGCAATCCGGCGATAACGGCGGTATTCCCCTTCTATCCGTGGGCGTACCAGCTTGCGTGACGGTGTTACATTGTTGGGTTTAGATCTGTAGTTCGTTCCCGCCTTTCGCGTGTTTTGCCAAGACGGGCCGCTAGTCCGCTAACCGGTGCAGCCGTGTCGCGGAAGGTTTTGTACCCACTAGAGCGCCGCAGACCGGTGCTAGAGGTGAGCGAAATGATGCAGCAGTACAGGTTGAACTCACACCTGTTTGGGGGCAGCGCCCCCTACGTCGAAGAGATGTACGAAGCCTACCTGGACAATCCGGGTTCCGTCGCCGACGGTTGGCGCGCTTACTTCGACTCGCTTCAAAACGTCGCGGCCGCAGACGGCAGCGGCGCACCCGACGTGGCGCACGCGCCGGTGATCGAGTCTTTCGCACAGCGCGCCAAGGCAAAGTCCTTCGGCAACAAGGCCAGCAGCGCCGACTTGGCGGTAGCGCGCATGCAGGTTCACGTGCAATCTCTGATAGCGGCCTACCGCTTTCTTGGATCGCGCTGGGCCGACCTCGACCCATTGAAGCGTTTAGAGCGACCGAAGATTCCAGAGTTGGAACCGGCGTTCTACGACTTGAGCGAGTCCGACATGGACATGGTGTTCAGCGCCAGCAGCACCTATGTCTCCAAGGCAGAAAGCATGACGCTGCGCGAGATTTTGCAGGCGCTGCGCGAGACTTACTGCGGATCGATAGGCGCAGAGTACATGCACATCACCGATCCCAAAGAAGAGCGCTGGTGGCAACAACGCCTGGAGACCATCCGCGCCAAACCCAACTTCAGCGCTGAAAAGAAGCAGCGCATTCTTGAGCGGTTGACCGCCGCCGAAGGCCTTGAGCGCTATCTACACACCAAGTTCGTGGGCCAGAAGCGCTTTTCGCTCGAAGGCGGCGAGAGTTTCATCGCCTGTATGGATGAGCTGGTGCAACGCTCCGGCGATAAGGGCATACAAGAAGTCGTCATTGGCATGGCACATCGCGGGCGTCTGAACGTGCTGGTGAACACATTGGGCAAAAGCCCAGCCGGTTTGTTCGCCGAGTTCGACCACACGGCGCCCGCCGACTTGCCGTCAGGCGATGTGAAGTACCACCAGGGCTTTTCCAGCGACGTGACCACAGACGGCGGGCCAGTCCATCTGAGCTTGGCCTTCAACCCGTCGCACCTTGAAATCGTCAACCCGGTGGTCGAAGGTTCCGTCAAAGCACGTCTGGACCGTCGCGGCGACACGCGTGGCAACACGGTGCTGCCGGTCATCGTGCACGGCGACGCGGCTTTTGCCGGCCAGGGCGTAGTGATGGAAACCCTGGCCTTGGCGCAGACCCGCGGCTACTACACCGGCGGCACGGTGCACGTGGTGATCAACAACCAGATTGGCTTTACCACCAGCGACCCGCGCGACGCCCGTTCGACGCTGTACTGCACCGACGTGGTCAAGATGGTCGAAGCCCCCGTATTGCACGTCAACGGCGACGACCCCGAAGCCGTGGTGCTGGCTACGCAGATGGTGCTCGATTACCGGCAAGAGTTCAACAAAGACGTGGTGATTGACATCGTCTGCTTTCGCAAGCTCGGCCACAACGAGCAAGACACGCCAGCGCTCACCCAACCGCTGATGTACAAGAAAATCGGCACCCATCCGGGTACCCGTAAGCTCTATGGCGACAAACTCGTCACGCAAGGCGTCTTGCCGGAGGACGGGCCCGATGCCATGGCCAAAGCTTTTCGCGCAGCGATGGACCTGGGCAAAAACACCTACGACCCGGTGTTGACAAATTACAAGAGCAAGTACGCGGTGGACTGGGCCCCGTTCTTGAACAAGAAGTGGACGGATTCGGCGGACACGGCCCTGCCCTTGACCGAAATCACCCGCCTGGCCGAACGCATCACCACGGTGCCGCCCAACTTCAAGGTGCACCCCTTGGTCGAGAAAGTGCTGACCGACCGTGCCGCGATGGGCCGGGGGGAAACCAACATCGACTGGGGAATGGGCGAGCACCTGGCTTTTGCCTCGCTGGTCGCCAACGGTTACGCGGTGCGCCTGTCGGGTGAGGATTGCGGGCGCGGCACCTTCACGCACCGCCACGCTGTGTTGCACGATCAGAACCGCGAAAAATGGGACGAAGGCACCTTCACGCCTTTGGGGCATGTCGCCGCAGACCAGGCGCCGTTCGTTGTCATCGATTCGCTGTTGTCCGAAGAAGCCGTGCTCGGTTTCGAGTACGGCTACGCCAGTTCCGATCCGAACACGCTCGTGATTTGGGAGGCACAGTTCGGCGACTTCGTCAACGGCGCACAGGTAGTGATCGATCAGTTCATCGCTTCGGGTGAAGTCAAGTGGGGCCGCGCCAACGGTTTGACCCTGATGCTGCCGCATGGATACGAAGGCCAGGGGCCCGAGCACAGTTCGGCGCGCTTGGAGCGCTTCATGCAACTCGCGGCGGACAACAACATGCAAATCGTTCAACCCACGTCGGCCAGTCAGATATTTCATGTGCTGCGCCGTCAGATGGTGCGCATGTTCAGAAAGCCGCTGGTCATCATGACGCCCAAGTCGCTGCTGCGCGCCAAAGACGCGAGTTCGCCGATCGACGAGTTCACCAGCGGCGAGTTCAGAACTGTGATCGGCGAAACCAGCGCGGAAGTCGATGCTAGCAAGGTCAAGCGCTTGATTGCGTGCTCAGGCAAGGTGTACTACGACCTGGTCAAAAAGCGCCAGCAAGAGAAACGGTTGGACGTCGCCATCGCGCGCGTCGAGCAGCTCTACCCCTTCCCGCACAAGGCCTTTACCGCCGAGTTGAAGCAATACCCCCACCTGAGCGAGGTGGTGTGGTGCCAAGACGAGCCGCAAAACCAGGGCGCATGGTTTTATGTGCAGCACTACATCTACGAGAACATGGACGAAGGGCAAAAGCGTGGCTATGCCGGCAGACAGGCCTCGGCCTCGCCCGCGGTGGGTTACTACCACTTGCATCAGGAGCAACAAGCAGCGTTGCTGGAGCAAGCGTTCGGCAAACTCAAAGGCTTTGTTCTGACCAAGTAAGGCTGCGCGTAGCCTCACCTTCGACTAAACACTGAAAGCATCAACAATGACCATCGCAGAAGTCAAAGTACCGCAACTCTCCGAGTCGGTGGCCGAAGCCACCTTGCTGACATGGAAGAAGAAGCCGGGCGAGCCGGTTGCGTTGGACGAGCTCCTGGTCGAGATAGAGACGGACAAGGTGGTACTTGAAGTACCCGCGCCGAGTGCCGGCGTGATGACAGAGTTGGTCAAGAAAGACGGTGAGAGTTGCGTCAGCAACGAAGTCATCGCCCGCATCGATACCGAAGGCGTTGCCAGCGCGAGCCCAACGACGGCCAAAGCCTCTCCCGCTGCCGTGGCCGCCCCCGCTGCCGAAAGCGCCAAGAGCACTGCAGCCATGCCGGCCGCAGCCAAATTGATCGCCGACAACAAGCTCGCCCCAGGGTCGGTGGCCGGTACCGGCAAAGACGGCCGCGTGACCAAGGGCGATGTGTTGAATGCGTTGGCCGCGAACGCCGCGCCGAGCGGCGCGCCTGCGGTCGCCGCGGTCGTCAAGCCGCTACCACCGGTGGCTGCGCCGATAGCGGCAGACTTGCGAGACCGCGCTGAACAGCGCGTCCCGATGAGCCGTCTGCGCGCCAGGATCGCCGAGCGCCTGCTTCAATCGCAGGCCACCAACGCGATACTGACCACTTTCAACGAGGTCAACATGGCCCCGGTGATGGAAATGCGCAAGCGCTTTCAGGAAAAGTTCGAGAAGGAACATGGCACCAAACTCGGCTTCATGAGCTTTTTCGTCAAGGCATCGGTGGCAGCGCTCAAAAAGTTCCCGATCATCAACGCCAGCGTCGACGGCAACGACATCGTGTACCACGGCTACTTCGACATCGGCATCGCCGTAGGATCGCCACGCGGACTGGTGGTACCCATCTTGCGCAATGCCGACCAGATGAGCTTTGCCGATATCGAGAAGAAAATCGCCGACTTCGGGCTCAAAGCCAAGGAGAGCAAGCTCTCGCTCGAAGAATTAAGCGGCGGCACTTTTTCGATCAGCAACGGCGGTGTCTTTGGCTCTATGCTTTCCACGCCCATCATCAACCCACCGCAGAGCGCGATTCTGGGCGTGCACGCCACCAAAGACCGAGCGGTGGTCGAAAACGGCGCGGTGGTAGTGCGCCCCGTCAACTACCTGGCGCTGAGTTACGACCACCGCATCATCGACGGGCGCGAAGCGGTGCTCGGCCTGGTCGCGATCAAAGAAGCGCTGGAAGACCCAGCGCGCCTGTTGTTTGATATTTAGAACCTATTCGTGAATAGGACCAACGCATGAGCACCAACCCATTCGATGTCATCGTCATCGGCGGCGGCCCGGGCGGCTACATCGCCGCCATACGCGCCGCACAGCTCGGCCTGCATACGGCTTGTATCGACGCGTGGGAAAACGCCGCGGGCGGCCCGGCGCCGGGCGGCACCTGCACCAACGTGGGTTGCATCCCTTCCAAAGCGCTGCTGCAATCGTCGGAGCACTACGAACACGCACAGCACCGCTTTGCCGATCACGGCATCGGCTTATCGAACTTGAAGATCGACGTTGCCAAAATGCTCGGCCGCAAGGGTGACATCGTCAAGCAAAACAATGACGGCGTCCTGTATCTCTTCAAGAAGAACAAGGTCACTTTCTTCCACGGCAGTGGCTCGTTTGTGCGCGCCGTCGATGATGGCTACGAGATCAAAGTAGAAGGCAAAGAAGAAACCTTGCTCGCCGCCAAACACATCATCGTCGCCACCGGCTCCAACGCCCGTGCGTTACCCGGCGCCCCATTTGACGAAGAAAGCATACTCTCCAACGATGGCGCGCTGCGCCTGGCCGCCGTGCCAGCCAAGCTCGGCGTCATCGGCTCGGGCGTGGTTGGCCTAGAGATGGGCTCGGTGTGGCGCCGCCTAGGCTCGGACGTGACCGTGCTCGAAGCGCTGCCGAACTTTCTCGGCGCAGCTGATACCTCCGTTGCCAAGGAAGCGTTCAAGGTTTTCACGCAACAGGGTCTGAAGATAGAGCTGGGGGTGAAGGTCGGC
>JAOTTZ010000403.1 GCA_029864165.1 Burkholderiaceae bacterium | reverse complement strand
ATGAGGCAGAGCGCGCAGCGCTTCGAGCATGGCGTCTAAGCGTAAGTCACCAGTGGCGTGGTCGTAATAGGGGTAGGTATTGACCTTCAAGCCTGCGCCCTCGAGGATGGCGCGATGGTTGTCCCAGGTCGGGTCGCTTGCCCAAACTTGACTGTCCGGAAAGAATCGACGTATGAACTCTGCGCCGACGCGCAGGCTGCCACTCGAGCCCACCGACTGGATGGTGGCGACGCGCCCGGTCCGTACCGCTGGATGCTCGGCACCAAACAGCAGCGCCTGCACGGCGCTGCGGCAACTGACCAAGCCCTCCATCGGTAGATAGGGCTTGGGGCCGCCTGCCGCGACGATTTGCTGCTCGGCCCGGCGTACTGAGTCGAGCGCCGGGATGCGCCCGGCATCGTCAAAGTAAATACCTATCGAGAGGTTGACCTTATGTGGCCGCGGGTCCTTTTGAAAAGCTTCGTTCAGACCCAGAATAGGGTCGCCGGCGTAAGCGTCAACGTGTTGAAACATGGGGCGCAATGGCAAGCGTGGCTTGGGGCGTCAAGATTGTCGTTCAATAGCAGCCAGCACAGCGGCCAAAACGATCAGCGCGCCGCCGGCTAGCAATTGAAGCGTCAGTACACCGCCTCCCAACAAGACAGCCGAAACGCCGGCGACCACCACTTCGGTCAGCATCACCACCGCCGTGACGTTGGCTGGTAGTCGTGAAGCACCATACTGCAACGCAAGATTGCTCACCAGCAACAGCAGACTCAGAACCAACGTCCCAATGACCCAGCCCGGGGCGGCGTCCGGTGGCCAGGGTATTTGCGTCTTGACCGCGAGCGTGGTAGCGAGTGTGCCGGCCACGAGCACGGCGCCTATGAACATGGCCAGCGCGCGGCCCTCGTCGGGTCGATCGGCTTCGCGCCGCAGCATGACGTTGTTGAGCGCAAAAGCAAAACCGCCGATGATGGCCAATGCATCGGCCAGCGTGGTGGGGCGCGGCCAGCCGCCATGCTGCGGCCACAGCACCACGGCAGCGCCGCCGAGCGCAAGCACAACACGCACAGCGGCCGTCATAGTCAGCGCCTCGCGCAGCAGCAGCCGCGCGAGCAAAACGGCCCAAAGCGGCATCAGATAAAAGAGCAACACCACGCGTACCACGTCGCCGATGACCACCGCCCAGTTGAACGCCGCGTTGGTCACGCCAGACGCCAGTACCAAGACCCATAGCGCCGGCGATTGCACAACTTGGCGCAACGCCGCTGGCCGCAGCATGAGGATCGTGACCACAGCCAACAGGTAGATGAGCACCGTCGCCCACAACGGGTGCAGGCCCAGTGCCTGAAGCTGGCGCAGTGGCCACCACGACAAGCCCCACGCCAAGGCGTTGAGCGAAACTGCCAGAGCGGGCCACAGGGCAGGGGGTGGTTGGCGGGTCTGCACGCTGTGGATTGTGGAGCACCCGACTGAGCAACTGCGTGCGGCGGGCAAAACGCTTATCGTCAAGGTTTCGTGTAAGGAGACGAACCGATGTCCCCGCGTGCGCTTTACGCGCCCAGCTCATTGATGTCGTTCAATCCGCCCGATCTCAGCTCGGCGTCTTTTCGCTTTCTGGCCGAGGGAGACTCTTGGTTTTCGCTGGGGACGCTGAACCTGGCCAAGAACTCGAATCTGTTGCACGAAATGGCCTTCGAGCGCATCTGCTGCGAAGTCAACTCTGCGTGAGTACCCTGAGCGGGCACAATCTAGACGCAAAGCGCAGTCGGGTTGGACACCCGGCGAGCATTTGCAACAACGAGTGTGCCCGCTCAGGGTACTCACCCGAAGGGCCGGGGCGGGCAAGGGCGCATGGCGTCGTTGCGGCCCTTGCACGGGGAGCCACCCCGAGCTGCGGGCCGCGCCTAGCCCTGCACCCTTGCCCGCCCCGGCGCAGGTGTGATTTATATGTCAACAGACCCCAGTCCAGTTCAATGCCGAATTGTCGGCTATGGCGTCTTTGAAGCGCTCTTTGAAGCGCTATCGACGCCGTGGCTTACCTGGTAAGATGTGGCCTGTTTGCTGCGGTGGGCCCTAGCGATGTCGTCTCTGATCGTATCTTCTAAAGGTCAAGTCGTTCTTCCTGCGCCGTTGCGTAGGCGACTCGGACTGAGCGCCGGCTCGCGCCTCGAAGTGATCGAAGAATCCGATGGTCTGCGCTTGCGCGTGCAAAGCGCGGTACCGGCGACCGACGTAACGGCCCTGGCAGGCATGGTCAAAGCACCAACGCGTGGTGCCCCGCGGCGACTGGAGGATTTTGATCCCGCCACTGTCACGTCGCGGAGGATGGCACCGCGCCGATGAAGGCTGTAGACACCAATGTTCTCGTCAGGTTCTTCGTCGATGATGCCGACGACGCAGAAGCTGCGCGGCAGCGGCCGGCAGCCATCGCGGCCATGTCGGACCGGGTATTCGTCTCGGTCACCGTGATACTCGAATTTGAATGGGTGCTGCGCGGGTTCTACGAACTGCCCCGCCGAGAAATCATTCGAGTGCTGCGTGCCTTAGCCGGCATCGAGCACCTTACGCTTGAGGATAGAGTTGGCGTTCACGCAGCGATTGATGCATGTCAAGCCGGCTTGGATTTTGCCGATGCCCTGCACCTGGCCCGAAGCGGTCGGTGCGCTGCGTTCATGAGCTTCGACCGTCGGCTTTCCAAGC
>JAOTTZ010000402.1 GCA_029864165.1 Burkholderiaceae bacterium | reverse complement strand
CATAGTTGTACGGACGAGCGGCAAGCAGCCGCAAGTGGCACGCAAGAAATCTATGCAGTTGTCCCAAGGCAAGCCCGGGCGACGTGGTCAAGGGTGCGCGTACCCGCGCTACCGCCGGGTGAACAATCGTGTCGGTAGGGGCCTCAAGCGCGTAGAGTCGCAGCGGTACGCCGAGACGCTCCAAGCCAAGAATCTCTTCAAGAATGAAGGTTTCCGACAGCTTAGGAAATCTTTTGACCAGCAGGCCTAGTGGGCGTTCGCTGTCATAGCGTTTGCAAACCATGAATGCCCCTCCTTTGATGTGGATTGGGTGTGAATCCTTGCGCGATAGCTGCGCTCAGTACTGAGATCAGACGCCGCCGGGGTAATTAGCTTCAGGATCGCCGCCGTGGTGTTTTCAAGGCCATTGAGCGACTTCAGCTGCGGCAGCGGGTCATGGCGGGCCAGTGCTGCCAACTCGCTGTGCACCGCTGTGAGCAGCGCGCCAGGCGTGAGGTGGTCAGGATGCAGCATGTGCAAAAGGCCTTGCGTTGCCATGCGCTGGGCGCGGATGCACTGCTCTTGCCCAGGCTTGACGCGTGGCACCACGACGGCCCGCCTGCCGCAGGTGAGCAACTCGCACACTGTGTTGTAGCCGCCCATGGAGACCACCAAGTCGGCTGCAGCGACAACCGACATCATGTCGTCGCAAAAACCCTGCACGCTCAGCCGCGGTATGGTTTCTGCAGCCTGAGAGATTGATTGGCGCTGAGCCTGTGCCATCTCGGGCCCACAAACGATATGAGTACGCGGCTGCTGCGTACTCTCCAATTCGCGCAGGCCCCGCAGGTAGGCGTCGACAAGTTGGTATCCATCTTCGCCACCACCGGGCGTGAGCAGAACCAAGGGCTCGCTGTCGGTCAAGCCGAGATCGCGTCGAATCGTTGCACGGTCTTGACACCCCCGCTGCCGCGCGATGTAACCGCAAAACTGTACCTTGGCAGCAGCAAACGGCGGGAATTCGTATTCGCGCCGCATGTCGAAAACCTCCGGATCGCCGACCACCAGCACCTGGTCGTAGTAGGCGCTGATCGCTTCGAAATATGCGTTTTTGCGCCAGATCTTGGTGGTTGTCGCCGGGCTGTCGAGGATATCGCGCAGCAGCAAGACCAGTTTGGGGTGCTTCGCGGACCCCGAAAGCGCCGCGAACGTGCCCACGAGTTCGTCCTCAACGCCAAACGGTTTCTTGTCAACCAATATCAGGTCCGGGGCGAAATCTGAAACAGCGCTGCGGATAAGGTTTGCGCGCAGCCGCACCGTGGCCGATAGAGACAGATCGAGATTGCGCGCCCCATATGCCCCCTCGACATTACGCGACAGGCATGGCAGCTTGACGTAGTCGACCCGCGGCGGGATTCGAAACGCGTGCAGCATTGCCGAGCCGGTGATAACGAGTACCGAAACCTCGTCTGAAGACTCGACGAGATGGCGAGCCACCTCGAGCATGCGGCGGATGTTGCCCAAACCAAAAGTGTCATGCGAGTAGATAAGAACGCGTTTCATATTTTTTGCCTCCAGCCTCGTGGTGCCTCCCTCCAACCCCACGCGCCGCAAGCTCGATTCAGCGCGATAAGCAGAGGGCTCTTGTAGTGAAGTGTTAGAAGCAAGCCGCGTGCCATACCCTCGGATGTGGCAAAGCTCTTTGAAAACACTACATATTTCGCTTGCTTCCCTTAGCAAACACGCATCTAGGTGGTGGATATGCCCCATATTTTTGGGCCTTTTTTCCCATATAATTGGGTATTTGACGCTGGCACAGGGATACCTGAAAGGTCGAATCCACGCGTCGACCAACGTCGACGGTATGGGTGTCGTCGAACACGCTAGGTGAGAAACAAGCTGTTTTGGGGAGCCTATGAATCAGCGTCCGTCGAAGTCGCCCACGGTGACCCCAGCGCCGGCGCGCGAGCGCTTGTGGAGCTTCAACCTAAGCCGATGGTTCGCCCTCGTTGCGCTGGCCTCTATCGCATTTCTGTCCGCTGTGCTCGGCGTCCTGCTGAACAATTTCGTGACCGACCGCATGCTGTTGCAGGAGGCATCGCTAACTCACGAGTTCGCGCAAAGCTTGGTGCAGATGGAAAACCCGCTGCGAGCGTACTTCGACAATCCGGTGCACCCCCCCGCGGAGCAGATCGGGCAATCGCTGCGGCAAATCTCAAACATGCCAGACGTCTTGCGCACCAACGTCTACGACCGTCATCAAAGGGTTATTTGGTCAAGCGATCAACGCCTGATTGGTCACACCTTTGGCCCAAATGATGAGTTAGACGAAGCCCTGCGGGGACGCTTGGTGGTGCATCCCGATGCGCACGACGAGCCGGAGCATGGCAAAGACGAGCATCAAACCTTACCGCGCAGCGATCAGATGTTTGTCGAAATCTATGCGCCAGTGACTGACGATAGCGGAAAGAGGGTGCTGGGAGTGATCGAGTTCTACAAATCCCCCAGGGCATTACAGAGCTTGTTAGCACAGCTGCGCCTGTACATCACGGTGGGCGCTATCTTGTCTGGGGGCGTGTTGTTTCTCGCTTTGTTCGGCTTGGTCCGGCGCGCAGATCTGACGATGCGAGAGCAGCGTCGTCAGTTGGTAGACAACGAGACACTGGCCGCCATTGGCGAAATGAGTTCGGTGGTTGCGCACGGGATTCGCAAC
>JAOTTZ010000401.1 GCA_029864165.1 Burkholderiaceae bacterium | reverse complement strand
GCTGTTGAGTCCTCACGAAATATTGCAAAATCACCCCCATCAGAATTGAAAGAAGTGAAGGCGCAGAATAAATCGTGTCAGCGTGGGGGAGAACTACTCCGCGTAGCGGCTTCGTCCAACACATCACTTTGAATCGCACCCCATGCAACCAGCCGATTGGTCAGCGTGGTAGGGTTAGATACTGTGGTGGTGGAGACGCCCGACGCCGTGCCCGTGGCCGACCGAGCACACAGCCAAGATGTTAAGAATATCGTTAACCGGCTTGATACCGAGCGACGCAGCGAGCATGCGCCGCACCGCAAGGTACACCGCCCCTGGGGCCGGTACGAGAGCATCGACGCGGGGCCACGCTTCCAAGTCAAACGCATCATGGTCAAGCCCGACGCGTCGTTGAGCCTGCAAAAACATCATCACCGCGCTGAGCATTGGATCGTGGTCACCGGCACGGCAGACGTTCCTCGCGGCGACAAAATCATCCTGCTCAGCGAGAACGAGGGCACCTATATCCCGCTGGGCGAAACCCATCGACTGGCCAACCCAGGCAAAGTACCGCTGGAGATCATCGAGGTACAGTCAGGTAGCTACCTCGGTGAAAACGACATCGTGCGCTTCGACGACGTTTATGGGGGCACGAGCTGATACGGTTTGTTGGCAAATCCAAGGAAAGAAGATGAAAGTAACAGTAATCGGCACCGGCTATGTCGGCCTTGTTTCTGGCGCTTGTCTTGCCGAAATGGGCAACAGCGTCCTGTGCCTGGACGTGGACCCGAAGAAAATCGCGGTCCTCGAGGCGGGTGGGCTGCCTATTCACGAGCCAGGGCTAGATGAAATTGTGGCGCGCAACATAGCGGCGGGCCGAATGCATTTCACCACCGACGTAGCGCGAGCGGTTGCGCACGGCACAGTGCAATTCATCGCCGTCGGCACGCCGCCCGATGAAGATGGCTCGGCCGATTTGCAGTATGTGCTGGCCGCGGCGCGCAACATCGGCTTTCACATGACGGACTACAAAGTGGTGGTGGACAAGAGCACGGTTCCGGTAGGTACCGCTGATAAAGTACGCTCGGCGATCGCCGACGAACTTGCACAACGCGGTGTCGACGTGCGGTTTTCGGTGGTATCCAACCCGGAGTTCCTGAAGGAAGGCACCGCTGTCGATGATTTCATGCGGCCCGACCGCATCGTGATCGGCGCTGCCGACGATCAGGCACTTTACCTGATGAAGGCCTTGTACGCGCCATTCCAGCGCGCCAAAAACAAGCTCGTCATCATGGATCCCAGATCTGCCGAGCTGACCAAGTACGCTGCCAACGCAATGCTGGCCACCCGCATATCGTTCATGAACGAACTGGCACTGCTGGCCGAGCGGCTGGGTGCCGATATCGAACAAGTACGCCAAGGAATAGGCAGCGACCCGCGCATCGGCTTCGGGTTCTTGTATGCAGGCTGCGGTTACGGCGGCTCGTGTTTCCCCAAGGACGTGAAAGCGCTGATCCACACTGCGCAAGAAGCGGGGCACACTTTGCAAGTACTCAGCGCAGTGGAGTCGGCCAACGATACCCAAAAGCATGTACTGACCGACAAAATTGTACGCCGCTTCGGCGAAGACCTGAACGGGCGCAAGTTCGCGCTCTGGGGCCTCGCGTTCAAGCCCAACACCGACGATATGCGCGAAGCCCCCAGCCGCGTGATCGTCGCCGAGCTACTCCAGCGGGGCGCCAGCGTCTGTGCTTTCGATCCGGTTGCCATATCCGAAGCCCAGCGAGCTTTTGGCGACGAACCGAGCCTGAGCTACGCCACTCAGGCGGTCAACGCACTCGAAGGCGCCGACGCATTGGTGATCGCTACCGAGTGGAAGGAGTTCCGCAGCCCTGACTTCGAGCACATCAAGGCAAGCTTGCGCCAACCGGTCATCTTCGATGGACGCAATATGTTCGACCCCGCGCTGCTAGAAAGTTTTGGGATCGAGTACCACGCCATCGGGCGGCTGACGGCAGCGGTTCAAGCTAAAGCAGGAGCAAAGACGTGACCGTCTTGGTGACCGGCGTGGCCGGCTTTATCGGCATGCACGTGTCGCAGTTGCTGCTGGCGCGGGGCGACGCTATCGTTGGGCTGGACAACCCGCCCCGCGCAAACCCGCATGAATACTAGCTCCGCGACGTTTTATATATCGCCAAAGGGGGCATCCGTTGAATTGGCCTCTGCCATGCGACGCGCTCGGTGTAGAGACGGTCGACGCTGAATCCGCGCGCTCGCTGCTCATCAACCACGCGCCGGCACTCGAAATCGACGTCGCAACCGACTACGACTTGCCCGGCACCGTTGTTCTAAACGCTCAGGCATTGGCCTGTCTTGCACAAGGGCGATCAGTACGGATGGGCTGCCTTTGCCAAGCCGACTATTTGAAAGGAAATGCCGTGGGGATCGCCAGCAGGCAAATGGTCAGGTACACCAACGCCACGGGCAGCCCCGCGCGTGCATAGTCACCCAGCGTGTAGCGACCGGGGGACATGATCATCAGGTTGGTTTGATAGCCGTAGGGCGTGACAAAGCTGCAACTGGCGCCATACAGTACCGCCATCACGAAGGGCTGCGGTGCAAGTCCAAGTTGCTCAGCGACACCGATGGCGACCGGAAAGGCCAGCGCAGCCGCTGCGTTGTTGCTCATCGCTTCGGTCAGCAACCATGTCACGAGCAG
>JAOTTZ010000400.1 GCA_029864165.1 Burkholderiaceae bacterium | reverse complement strand
GGCGACCGAAACATCCCCGCACTGCGCGCGTTGACGTAGGGCGTGGTCCATCAACACAAGGGCCAGCATCGCTTCGGCGATGGGTGTGGCGCGAATGCCAACGCAGGGGTCGTGACGGCCGTGGGTTTCCACCGTGGTGGCCTCGCCGGCACGGTTGATCGACGCGCGCGGCAGGCGAATCGAGCTGGTGGGCTTGACCGCTATCGATACCGTGATGTCTTGTCCGCTGCTGATGCCACCGAGCACACCGCCGGCATTGTTGTTGCGAAAGCCTTCGGGCGTGAGCTCGTCACCGAAGCTGCTGCCGCGCTGGCCAACACACGCGAAGCCAGCGCCGATTTCGACACCTTTGACAGCGTTGATGCCCATCATGGCGTGGGCGATATCAGCGTCGAGCTTGTCAAACAGCGGCTCGCCCAAGCCGGCAGGAACGCTTGTCGCCTCGACCTGAATGCGTGCGCCGACAGAATCGCCCGCCTTGCGCAATTCGTCCATGTAGCGCTCGAGTTGGGCGATGGCGCTTGCGTTAGCGGCGAAAAACGGGTTGTTTGGCACATGCTCCCAAGCTTCGAATGCGATGGTCATGTCGCCAAGCTGCGTCATGCAGCCACGAAATTGTGTGCCGTACTGTTCGCGCAGCCACTTGCGTGCCACGGCGCCAGCGCCCACCATCGGCGCCGTCAACCTGGCCGAGGCACGACCGCCGCCGCGCGGATCGCGCAAGCCGTACTTGCGCCAGTAGCTGTAGTCTGCGTGGCCCGGGCGAAAGGTGTCGAGCAGGTTGCCGTAGTCTTTGCTGCGCTGGTCGGTGTTTTTGATCAGCAGACAAATGGGGGTGCCCGTGGTCAGGCCTGCATAGACACCACTCAAAATCTCCACGGTGTCGGGCTCATTGCGCTGGCTCACATGGCGCGAGGTGCCGGGGCGGCGGCGGTCAAGCTCGACCTGGATATCATTCTCGCCCAAGGCCAGGCCTGGTGGGCAACCGTCGATGACGCAGCCAATGGCCGGGCCGTGGCTTTCGCCGAAGTTGGTGACGCAAAACAAAGTACCGAGAGTGCTGCCGGACACGGATAGGTTCTCAGAGTTTCAATGGGTGCCGCATGCGCTGCGCGGCGTCGCTGCGGTGCTCAAGCCGCGGGTTTCTCGCCCTCGCCGACCGGCCAATCGCGGATATACGCCTTGAGCATGCGGTTTTCGAAGTCTTGACTGTCGACCACCGCTTTGGCAACATCGTAAAGCGAGATCACGCCCATCAGCGTGGCCTGCGATACCACCGGCATGTAGCGGGCGTGCTGGCCTAGCATCATGCGACGCACCTCGTCGATCTCTGTCTCGGGCGTGCAGGTGAGCGGCGCCTCGTCCATCACGCTGCGCAAGATGGGTCCATTGACGCTACCGCCGTTCTTCACCAGGGCCAAAATGACCTCGCGGAAGGTCAGTATGCCGACCAGCTCGCCATGTTCCATCACGACCAAAGAGCCAATGTCGCATTCGGCCATCGTGTTGACGGCTTCGGACAACGGCTGATCGGGTGATGCGGTGATCAAGGCCGCCCCCTTGACCCGCAAGATATCGCTGACTTTCATCGCCGCCTCCGGTCTCTGTAGAAGACTTTCAACATAGCACAAAAACCCATGTGGAAGTACCCCAGTGCCGGCATTATCAAATCAAGGCCGCGTTATCGCAGCGCCAGCGCGACGTCGTGCACGAGGCGCGGGCCGCAATAGATTAATCCTGTGTAGACCTGCACCAGGTTGGCGCCAGCGGCAATCTTGGCCTTTGCACCCGCGCCGCTCGTGATGCCGCCGACCCCGATGATCGGAAAATCTTTACCGAGCGCGCAACGTAATTGGCCGATGACGCGTTGACTGGCCTCGAACAATGGCTTACCGCTCAAGCCGCCGGGCTCTTGGGCGTGCGGCAAACCCTTGACTGCATCGCGGACCAGGGTGGTGTTGGTGGCGATCACCCCATCGACTTTGCAGCGCAGCAGCGTCTGTGCCATCGCATCGACCTGCGCTTGGTCAAGATCGGGCGCGATCTTGACAAACATCGGCACCTTTCGGCCATGTTGTCGCGCGAGCTCACGATTGCGTTCCTGCAACGCCGAGAGCAAACGATCGAGTGCCTCCTCGCCCTGCAACTCACGCAAGTTTGCCGTGTTTGGACTGGAGATGTTGACCGCCACGTAGTCGGCATGTGGATAAACGCCCGTTAGGCAGGTCAAATAGTCGTCTACGGCGCGCTCGATCGGCGTGGTAGCGTTCTTGCCGATGTTCAAGCCGAGTATGCCGCCGCCGCGGCGAAAGCTACGGCTGCGGCCCACGTTGGCGAGAAAAGCATCCAAGCCGTCGCTGTTGAACCCAAGGCGGTTGATCAGCGCCTCGGCCTTCGGCAGCCGAAAAACGCGCGGTTTGGCGTTGCCAGGTTGCGCCTTGGGGGTCACGGTGCCCACTTCGATAAATCCAAACCCCATTGCACCGAGCCCGTCGATGCAGCGGCCGTTCTTGTCCAATCCCGCGGCGAGGCCAACGCGATTGGGAAACCTCAGGCCCGCCAGCGTCACCGGCGCATCGACACGCGCTTGTGACCACAAGCATTGCGCGGGGGTGTTCTGTAGGCGGTGAATCGCACCCAGCGTCAGTTCGTGCGCCAACTCGGCGTCTAGGCCGAAGAGGAACGGTCGGGTCAGAGGGTAGGGGAGCA
>JAOTTZ010000396.1 GCA_029864165.1 Burkholderiaceae bacterium | reverse complement strand
CACGATCTCGATGTGCTTGTCGCACACCAATGCGCGCGCTGCGGCTTGATTGAGTTCCAACACATCGTTGTCGTTGCCACCCACGATCAGCAATGTGGGCGCCCTCACCTGCGCCAGATGCGCGCCAGCGAGATCGGGCCGCCCACCGCGTGAGACAACCGCTTGCACGCGCTGAGGCCACTGAGCCGCGGCCTGCAACGCCGCAGCCGCACCGGTGCTCGCACCGAACAAGCCGACCGGCAAGCCAGCCACGTCGGCGCGCCGCTGCAACCAGTCAAGCGCCCCGGCAACGCGCATGCTCAGCAAATCAACGTCGAAGACATTGCGCCGATCGCGTGCCTCGATCTCGGTCAACAGGTCGAACATCAGCGTCGCCAAACCATGTGACTGCATCACCTGCGCGACGAGCGCGTTGCGCGGGCTGTGGCGGCTGCTGCCACTACCATGCGCAAATACCACCACGCCGGTGCGCGCTTGGGGCAACGCCAACTCGCCCGCTAAGCCCTGCGGGCCTATGGCTACCTGCTCAATCGGCACGGCATGGTCGCTGGACAGATGACTTGACATGGGCATCCTGTTTTAACGCACTTTAATGAGCCACTCCGCACCAGCCATTGAGGAGTCGCAAGTCAGTGATTGATTGTCGGAGTCTATAGCGACGCGCGGCCCGCTTTTTGCTCCGCCCCGGGATTTAAGCTCCGGGCGGAACCAGCACCGCCGCGCCACTGATTCGCCCGGCGCGCAGATCCGCAAGGGCCTCGTTGGCATGTGTCATTGGGTAAACGACCGTGTGCGTCTTCACAGGAACTCGGTTGGCCAAGGGCAAAAACGCTGCGGCGTCGGCGCGTGTCAGGTTGGCTACGGAGCGCAGCACGCGTTCGCCCCAAAGCAGAGTGTAAGGAAAACTCGGTATGTCGCTCATGTGGATACCGGCACAGACCACCGCCGCGCCTTTGGTCACCACACGCAGTGCGGCCGGGATCAAGTCGCCCGCCGGTGCGAAGATGAGCGCAGCGTCTAGGCGCACCGGTGGCGTCGAGGTTGAATCTCCTGCCCACACGGCACCGAGTTGCCTGGCAAAGGCCTGCGCAACGGTGTCACCCTTGCGTGTAAATGCGTAGACCTCCTGACCGCTGTGGACGGCAAGCTGTGCAACGATGTGCGCTGCGGCGCCAAACCCGTAAATGCCGAGCCGTTGCGCGTCTCCAGCCAGCTTCCACGCCCGGTACCCGATCAGGCCCGCGCAAAGCAAGGGCGCTGCTTCCGCTTGGCGATGACCTTCCAGAGGGAAGCAGTAGCGCTCGTCGGCAACCGTCAGTTCTGCATAGCCGCCATCGATGTGATACCCCGTGAAGCGAGCGCGGTCGCAAAGATTCTCCCGCCCCGTCTTGCAGTAGCCGCATGTACCGCAAGTCCAGCCCAGCCACGGCACACCGACCTGGTCGCCGGGTTTGAAGCGTTCAACCAACGTGCCCGTTGCAACGACTTCGCCAACGATCTCGTGCCCAGGTACCACCGGTAGCTTGGGGTCGGGCAGCTCACCGTCGATCAGGTGCAGGTCTGTGCGGCACACGCCGCACGCGCTGACCCGGATCAGTACCTGGTGCTCGTCGGGCCGGGGGTCTGCCAACTCGGACCAGACCAGTGGCACCCCGGGTTGGCTAAGGAGCATCGCCTTCACGGCAGCTCCCGATCGCGGGCCGAACGCGCAGTGCGCGGTGGCCGGGGTACACCGCCCCGCCACCCCGCCACGCGTGCCGCGACTATGAAATGGCCACCCGCTTGGACGCCGAGCCAGACTTCTGGGGCAGCATCAATTCAAGCACGCCATCGGCGTACTTTGCGCGCGCCTTGGATTCGTCGACCGCGTTGGCCAAGGAAAAGCTGCGCGTGGCGTAGCCGTACTGCCGCTCGGAGCGCAGTACCCGTCCATCCTTTTTGTCGTCCTTGCTCTGCTTGGTCTCGGCGCTGATGGTCACCAAATTGCCGTCGATCTGGACATCGACGTCTTCCTTGCGTACGCCGGGAATATCGGCCTTGACGGTATAGACGCCTTCGGCCTCGCTCACGTCGAGCTTGATCTGTGGCGCTCGCGACGCCCACTCGGCGCGCCAGGGTCTGAGCATGCCCCGAAACATATCTTCCCAAGGGTCGGTGGCAAACGGGTCGTTGAGACGAAGTTCATTCATGGCTTGACTCCTTTAAAACAGATTGACACAGAACTCAAGAGGCCGGCTCAACCGGCAAACCCTGTGTTGTCAATGTATGGTCGGCGGTGAAATTTCAAGTTGGGCGATATCAATCTATGAACATAATATCTCGCCCCAAAACTGCGCATTGTTCAGCTGGGCAGGCACCAGCTGCACTACGCTCAAGCGGTGACCGACGGGCCTGTTGAAGCGCCGGGGCTCGGATCGCAAAAACGCGCGCAAGGTGAGGTCGCCCACAGCGCTTGCAGGCGCAGCAGGTCCGATGGCACGTCAACGTCCCACAAGGTTTCGAACTCTCTGATTTGCAATCCGTGCGCAAACGCCCTCGCTCTGGTCTCGGTCATGACTTCGAGCGTGCTCCAAGTCATACCGGCAACCAGCACAGGCTGCGGCCGGCGCAGCCCAAACAGGACGTAAGTGGCCGTAAATAATTAAAGGTATCAACTCTGCGTCTGAGGTGATATGCTCTCGGAGCATGGTTGCTTTGCCTGAGCTAGCACAGAAGTTCGAG
>JAOTTZ010000397.1 GCA_029864165.1 Burkholderiaceae bacterium | reverse complement strand
GCCTAAGGCCGAGCTGCACATCCACATCGAGGGCTCGCTAGAACCCGAGTTGATCTTCGCGTTGGCCCAGCGCAATGGGGTGAGCCTGCCTTATGCCAGCGTCGAAGATCTGCGCGCGGCTTATGCGTTCACCGACCTACAGAGCTTTCTCGATATTTACTACGCCGGTGCCAGCGTACTACTGACCGAGCAAGATTTCGAAGACATGGGGATGGCTTACTTCGAGCGTGCAGCAGCCGACAACGTGGTGCACGCTGAAATCTTCTTCGACCCGCAAACGCACACTGCGCGCGGCGTGGCTTTTCGAACCGTGATCAACGGCCTGACGCGCGCCTGCGCGCGTGCCCGCAGCGAGTTGGGCGTGAGCTCGGCGCTGATCATGTGCTTTCTGCGCCACCGCAGCGAAGAAGAGGCCTTTACGACGCTCGAAGAAGCCTTGCCGTTCATGAACCAGTTCATCGGCGTTGGCCTGGACAGCAGCGAGCGTGGCCACCCGCCTGAGAAGTTCGCCCGCGTTTTTGCGCGTTGCCGTGAACTCGGTTTGCACCTGGTGGCACACGCCGGCGAAGAAGGCCCACCAGCCTATATCTGGAGCGCGCTCGACGCGCTCAAGGTCGAGCGCATTGACCACGGCGTGCGCTGTGTCGAAGACCCAGCCCTGGTGCAGCGTTTGGCGCACGATCGCATCCCACTGACCGTATGCCCGCTCTCCAACGTGAAACTGCGCGTCTTCAGTTCGCTGGCCAAGCATAATCTCGCCGCCCTGTTAGACGCTGACCTGTGCGCCACCCTCAACTCCGACGACCCTGCTTACTTTGGCGGCTATATGAACCAGAATTTCATCGAGACTTTTGCGGCCCTGCCCGGGCTGACACCGCATCATGCGTATCGCCTTGCTCGCCACAGCTTCGAGGCCAGCTTCGCGAGCGCAGACGATCAGCGGCGTTGGCTGGAGGCGCTCGATTCTGTTTTTTCAGCGTAGCGCCTATCCGTGAATAAGACGGCCCTGCGTTGTTCACGGATAGGTTCTTAGTGACTTCACCCTCGCAGCGGGATTTCAAGATCTCACTCGAATCTTCGGCTAGGCGCGTGACTCTGCGCCATCTCGGTTGGATGCACCTGCAACGTTTCGCGAGCGTGGTCGTTATCGCTACGGCTGCGCTGAGCGGCTGCGCCGCGCTAGCACCGTCGCCGCCAGCGTCGGCTCAAACCGAAAGGAATGAGCAAGAGAATGAACAATCGACCCACGTCGCGGGGGCGCGCGCCGCGTACAAGCTCGAAATCGCCGCGCCCGAGGAGCTGCGCAAGCTGCTCAGCACCTACCTCGATTTGGGACGGTTCCAGAACGCGTCGGGCGCTGAAGGCGTGACTCGATCGGAACTCGACCGCTTGGTGGCCCTCGCGCCGGCGCAAGCGCGTACGTTGCTCGAAACCGAAGGCTATTTCAGCGCCAACGTAAAAGTTGAACGCGGGGCGGGCACGCCACCGCTGTTACGGGTCAACGTGACGCCGGGCCCGCGCACCCGCGTCAGCGCGGTCACGCTGCGCGTGCAGGGGCCTATGCAGGACGCGGCAGCGGCGGGTGACCCCTCTGCGCGCACCCTGCGAGCAGCTCTGGAGAAGAGATGGCCGCTTCAGGCCGGCCAGGCGTGGCGCCAAGGCGCATGGGGTGACGCCAAGAGCGAAACCTTGGCCCACCTGCGCGCAAACGGATACCCTGCGGCCACGCTGGCGCTGAGCCACGCCAGAATCGATGTGCCTGCCAAAAGTGCGCAACTGGAGGTGCTGTTCGACAGCGGCCCGTTGTTCCGTTTGGGCAAGTTAAAGATTGAAGGCTTGCAGCGCTACGACGAATGGGTGGTTAACAACCTGGCTGGCTTTGCACCCGGCACGCCCTACACCGACCAAAGGCTGATGGATTTTCAGGATCGCCTGCGCAAGGTGGGCCTGTTCGAAACCGCGTCGGTCGATATCGAAACCGACCCTGCGCACGCAGAAGAGGCCGCAGTGCTGGTGCGGCTGCGCGAGTTGCCCTTGCAGCAGGCCACAGTGGGCGTGGGCATCAGCGCCAACACCGGCCCGCGCGTGTCGATCGAGCATTTGCACCGGCGCGCCTGTGGTTGGAATTGGAGCGCCAAGACCAAGGGCGAGTTGGGACACAAGTTGCGCTCGCTGGAGATCGAACTCAACTCACACCCGCTCGAAGGCAACTACCGCAACCTGCTGGGCGCCAGCGCTGAGCGGCTGGCCACTACCGACGAAGTGCGCACATCCCAGCGTGCCCGCGTCGGCCGCGCGCGCGAGACAAAGCGCATCGAACACCTGTACTACGCCGAACTCACGCGTTCCAAGCTGCTCACCGAGGCCACCGGCGCGACCACGACCGGCGACGCCGCCTCGCTGAACTACGAATGGATCTGGCGTGAGCTCGACAGCGCGTTATTGCCGACCGACGGCGTCACGGCTTCGGCGCAGGTGGCCGGCGGTTACGCGCGCGCCAGCGACGCGGACAACGGACCCTTTGGCCGTACTTTGGGCCGGCTGACTTGGTACAAGCCGTTCGGCAGCAGTTGGTACGGGCTGACCCGCGTCGAAGCCGGCCAGGTCTTCGCCGCTGACGCAGTGGGCCTGCCGGACACGCTGCTCTTTCGCGCCGGCGGTGACAACTCGGTGCGGGGCTACGGTTACCGCAGCCTCGGACCCGTCAAGGGCGGGGCTCTG
>JAOTTZ010000398.1 GCA_029864165.1 Burkholderiaceae bacterium | reverse complement strand
ACGCAGCGAAACCATCGCTGAAAAGCCCAGCTTTCGCGACGCGTGGCGCCGCGGTCGACGCTGCATCATCCCAGCCGAGTCGATTCACGAACCGTGCTGGGAGACCGGCAGGGGCGTCCGATGGCGCATCAGCCGCCGAGACGGCGTCCCAATGGGAATCGCGGGCCTATGGGGAATCTGGAAGTCACCAGACGGCGAAGATGTCTTATCCTTCACGATGATTACGATCAACGCTGACGATCACGAGGTGTTCAAACAATTCCATCGGCCCGGTGACGAAAAACGCATGGTCGTCATCCTCGACGAAGCGGACTACGACGCTTGGCTTGATTGCCCACCGGAACGTATGAAATCGTTTTTGCGGCAGTTCCCTGCCGCGCGCCTTGAAGCGCGGCCCGATCCGAAGAGGTAGCGGATTGGGCGTATTCGACCTAGAAAACGCAGTTGAATTCAGAAGGTGTCCAAACTGCGTTTTCTAGGTTGAAATGTGAGACCCCAAGCTTCACTTCCACCAGTTTCGCGTAGAGCCTGGCGGCTCGCTTGCTGTCCGCAGAGCCATTGGCGGGCCGGCCCAGCAGGTAGCCGTGAAGGCCCTCGGTATCGAGCCATACTGGGCAGGCCACCTGCATCATGGGCTCGGTACCTTGACTTGACTCTATGCAGTATGCAGCACAGCAGCTGAGTGATGACGCTGATCCTAGTCGCCGCAACGGCCCACCTGGCGTAAACTTTCAGGCTCGGAGGTCATTATGAACAACTCTCTCGTCAATCGTGATCCAGAGATCATGAGTGGGGCGCTGTGTTTCACGGGTACACGCGTACCGGTGAAGAACCTTTTCGACTACCTCGAAGCTTCGTCGCCCCTTGAGGAGTTCTTGGAAGACTTCCCCACAGTCTCGCGCGAACGTGCCATCGCCGTTCTGGAGGCAGCCCGGACCAGCCTGTCAGCAGATGCGACTGCTTCTTGACGAATCAATTCCCGCCAAGCTTGGGCGGCATCTTGCGAAGCATGAGGTTCGGACCGCGGTCGAAATGGGTTGGTCAGGCGTGAAGAACGGGGAATTGCTCGCCCTGGCCGGCGCCGGCTTCGACGCCTTCGTCACCGTCGACAAGAGCATGCCGTTCCAGCAGAATTTGTCTACCCTGCCCATTGCGCTGGTCGTGCTGGACTCCGTCTCCAATGAGTTGCACGTTCTGCTTGCATTGCTCCCACGCCTTGAGCAAGAACTCGCGAATCTCAAGCCCAAGAGCTACGTGCTGGTGGGTGGTTACGCCTAGCGCTGCGACCCGAAAGTATCGATCCATGAAAGCGCGCCTTCGGCCTCAAGGCGTTGTTGCAAATCCTCGCGATACCTTCGGGTCGCAGCACTAGCGTTTTGCGGACTACGGGAGGAGAGATGGGTTTCGCTGCGCTTTACCCATCCTAAGCCGGACAAGCCGGAACCAAACAGGAAAGCATGCAGAACAAAACCTCAGCTATACGCGAGATTTTCGGACGATCTGCTGATTTACGTCCTCGCAAATGTTTTTGGACATGCCAAGAGAGTTCAACTAACCCGTTGGGTTTACAGCCTTTTCGGCATATTGCGTCATTGACGCGCGCACATGATCGCACAACTCAATTCTTCGCCAAAAAAGCAAAGATTGAACTGGTAAGAGACTACGGTACTGGCGCAGTCTGACGCGCCAAGCACCAGCGAACAGCACGCATAGCAGGCCGACACGATCCGCCCGTCGTGAGTTTATTGGACCTCGGCTTCCGCCATTTGCGCGAGCCTTTGCTTCTCAGCACGCGCAATCAGTTGACTGACGCGTGCAACCGTTACCCCCAATTCGCTGGCCAAGGCCGTCATGCTGATTCCGCTTTCCACGTGGGCGCGCCGCAGCGCTTCCTCGCGGCTTTCACACACGCGCAGCCAATGCGCGAGATCTTTTGGCATGCTGCGTTGCGGCTTGGGCACGTTTTTCGAGATCGCACCGTCTTGTGCGGCCAAGCTCTGCATCCGCATGACGAAGTCGTCGTCTCCCAAGTAAATCTGCCTGTTCAGGCTCTGCTCCCACAACCTCACGTCGCGCCCCGCTTCCACCAGTTTCGCGTAGAGCCTGGCGGCTCGCTTGCTGTCCGCAGAGCCATTGGCGGGCCGGCCCAGCAGGTAGCCGTGCATGCCTTCGGTATCAAGCCATACTGGGCTGGCCGCCTCCATCACATGCGCTCGATAGCTTGACCAAGCCCATGCCGAGGGCGAATTGACGATGCGCGCGCGCACCGGGTTCAGCTCGACATAACGGCAGACTTCCACCAGATACGCATCCCGGTCAACCAAGATCGCCTTGAAGCGCCCTTGAAACAAGTGCCCCACTTTGGCGTGGCTGCGATTGAACGCCTGCGTATACACACCGTTGATGTGACGCATCAACAGCGACAGGTTCGCCTTGCGCGTGTGCAGCACAAAGTGATAGTGGTTACCCATCAAGCAGTAAGCCAGCATCTGTGCGCCGAACCGCTCGAGCCCTTGCGCCACCACCGCCAACAACACGTGCCGATCAGCATCACACTCAAAGATGCTTTCGCGCCGATCGCCGCGTGAGGTTACGTGGTAAACCGCGCCAGGAAATTCGATGCGAAGCGGACGGGACATTGGCGCGCGCCGAAGAAAACCGATGAAATGGGATTGTGTGTCTATGGGGTTTATATTTTAGACCTGACCCTAGTCTTTGACC
>JAOTTZ010000026.1 GCA_029864165.1 Burkholderiaceae bacterium | reverse complement strand
GGCGTGAGTTTGGGCGCCGGCTACTCGCTGCTGGTGTCGAACTTCAATCTGGGCCCTTATGTTCGGGTCTCGTCGTCGAAGGTCAAAGTAGACGCCTTCACGGAGCAGGCCAACTCGAGTGCCACCCATCTTGCCGTGCAGGCGCAGACGGCAGAGTCGGTGGTCAGCGTGCTTGGTGGGCAAATTGCCTATGCCATCAGTCGCAATTGGGGGGTGCTGGTGCCCAATATCCGTTTCGAGTGGGAGCACCAGTACAAGGACGACCGGACCAGCAATGTCCTGGCTAATTTTTCGGCGGTTACCTCTAATCCCGCGATCATCAACATCGAAACGACGCCACCCGACCGCAATTATTTCAACCTGGGTGTGGGCCTAGCCTCACATTTCGGGGTTGGTCGGTCGGCGTTTATCTACTACCAGACCGTGCTCGGAAAAGCTGAGACGACCAACCACGCAATCACCGCCGAACTGCGACTGGAGTTCTGATGGAGCGACCGAGTGGCTAGTGCAGTGTTGCACGCTATTCAGCACTTAAAAACCGCGCCTTTGGCCCCGTAGCGTTGTTGCAAATCCTCGCAATAGCTTTGGCTATTGCTGTCGTTTGCGCCTAGCTACAGGGCCAAACGCATCGGTAATATAAGTACCGCATAGCGTGCAACACTACACTAGCTTATCTAAGTGAGCGAAGGCTTTGCGTCCCAACGTTTTGATGGCACCGATTGCCACTTTCTAAATCTAAACAACACGAGAGGAGAAAGCCATGGCCCTATTTGCTCGTAGTGCATCGCACGGTCCACGAGGCCGAAACTTGATCCGGCCACTAGCTGTACTGTTGGCAGTGTTCAAATGCTGCCTCGGGAGTTCTTGGGCGCACCAGTCGAACGTGCTTCGCGTGGGCGCGGCGATGCAGCCAGCTGCAGACCAACTTTGCTCAGGGTTCGGCAACGACGCGCTATGCAGCATTTTGGCTTCCTCTAATGGCAACGATCTGTCGCCAGACGAGCGTGCCGCCGCGTTGGCGCAACTTGCCCCCGACAAGTTGGTCATGCAAAGCATAGCGGCGCTGGGCAGCGTCCGGCAGCAGATCTCGCTGGTTGGCGGGAGGCTGGACGAATTGCGCCAAGCCAAAGTTGGCGCCAGCCCATACGGCGTTGTTGGCGCGCAGAAGAGGAGTTTGACCAGTGGGCCGCCCCCAACACCCACCGCGGCGCCAGCGCCTCGCTCTGCTGCTGTTGCACCCCCGCCCTCGGCAGCCGCGGCGCCCGCACCGTCGACAGCCGCGGCGCCACCACCACCATCGCCTGTGCCAACGCCACCTGCACCTGCACCGGCTGCGGCTGGGGCCGCGGGTGCCGGCGGCGGCGCCGAGCAACCTATCGTTGCCGCCCCTGACGCCGCCGCAGCACTTCCATCGCCACCCGCCGATGAGGCTGCGCCTGCAGCCGCAGAAGAAACCACTGGGCCAGGACTTGGAGCGGGTGCCGCTTTCCCGTCCACGGACCTTGGCTTGTACATCCGCGTAGAAGGGGATAGAGGTGAAATCCATCCGACCGACTTCGACCCTGGGTTCAGCTCGCGTTCGGCAGGAATGACCGTAGGGGCTGACTACAAAATCTCGACGCGAGCCGTCGTCGGTGCCGCGCTGAGTTACACCGACAATCGATCTGAGCTCGACACCAGCGATGGCACGCCCGGCGGCGAGGTGAATACGCGCGGTGCGGGCGTGTCGCTATACGGTGCTTTTTACCCAACGGCGACGACGTATGTCGACGCCACGCTGGTGTATGGGCGTAACCGCTACGAGTCGACGCGCAACATCGCTATTCCAACGGTGGTGACCGATGCTGCGATTGGCAGCAGCCATAGCGAGCAGTATGGCGTGAGTTTGGGCGCCGGCTACTCGCTGCTGGTGTCGAACTTCAATCTGGGCCCGTATGTTCGGGTCTCGTCGTCGAAGGTCAAAGTAGACGCCTTTACCGAGCAGGCCAACTCGAGTGACACCCAGCTTGCCGTGCAGGCGCAGACGGCAGAGTCGGTGGTCAGCGTGCTTGGTGGGCAAATTGCCTATGCCATCAGTCGCAATTGGGGGGTGCTGGTGCCCAACGTCCGTTTCGAGTGGGAGCATCAGTACAAGGACGACCGGACCAGCAATGTCCTGGCTAATTTCTCCGCCGCCACTTCTAATCCCGCGATCATCAACATCGAAACGACGCCCGCTGACCGCAATTATTTCAACCTGGGTGTGGGCCTAGCCTCACATTTCGGGGTTGGTCGGTCGGCGTTTATCTACTACCAGACCGTGCTCGGAAAAGCTGAGACGACTAACCACGCAATCACCGCCGAACTGCGACTGGAGTTCTGATGAAATCAACGTGTCGGTTCAACAAACTTATCTGGACGCGTTCGGCCATCGCGCTGAGCGTGCTGGCGCTTGCCGGCGTGCTCGGCGGCTGTGCCGCACCCGGTGAACAAGTGTTCGCGACCTCCTCCGACACAGGCGGTGATGCTTCGTCGAAATACCTTGTCGTCGATTGTTTGTTGCCGCCGCAGTTGATCAAGATGGGTGAGAAGTCGCTGCATTTCACACCGTCACGTCTGCTGAAAACCAGCGCGCGCCTTTGCGAGCAGCAAGGCGGCTCCCAAAAGGCGGGCCTCGTTGCATGGCTGCAAGTGGCGGCAACGGGCAATGCCGAGGCGCAGGCCTATGTCGGTGAGATGTACCAACAAGGCACCGGCGGAGCGCCGCGGGATTTCAACAAGGCGATCGAGTGGTACGAAAAGGCAGCCAAACAAGGCAATAGCCGCGCGATCATCAACTTGGCCGAGGTGCACGCCAATGGCGGGCCTGGCGTGGCTCAGGACCCTGAGAAAGCTCAGGAATTGGTCAAACAGTCTATTCAGCAAGTCGCCGGTGTCGAAACGCGCCAGATTGAGGTGGTGTCCGTCGCAGCGCTTAGCGAACAGACTGTGGATTCATCGACGTCTGGCACCGTTGACGAGTTGCTGCAGCGCTTTAAGTTTGGGGACTATCACGCTCTCTTGATTGGCAATAGCGATTACCGAAACATGCCGGTACTCAATTCGCCGGTGAATGAAGTCGACAAGATTGGGGAGTTGCTGAAGTCAAAGTACGGCTTTCGTGTCACAACGCTCAAGAACGCGACCAAGAATCAGATCTTGAAGGCGCTGGACGACATGAACGAGGCCCTGCAGCCCACCGACAACCTGCTCGTGTACTACACCGGGCATGGCGCGCAGTCGGAAAATGGGCAAGGTTACTGGTTGCCCGTAGATGGCGAAGGCGTTCAGTCGTCGAATAAGTACAGAACCCGACTATGGGTGTCGACCAGCGATGTCCGAGACTTGCTCAGCGTTTTGTCGGCGCGACATGTACTGGTCGTATCCGATTCTTGCTACTCCGCCCGCTTTCTTCAGTTCCGGGGCGCTCTGGCAGCGCCCTCGGCAGACCCATTGGCATCGCGCCAGTACTTGCAGAGTTTCGAAAAAATCTACACGGCAAAGTCGCGCACGGCGTTGACTTCCGGCGGTTTGGCGCCGGTGCTTGAGCCTACCGACGGCAGCAACATGTCTTTGTTTGCCAAGGCTTTTGTACAGTATCTGGAGCGCAACGACGTGCCCATACCGTCGGTCAATATCTTTGCTGCCGTGCAGCAAGAGGTGCTGGATGGCTCCATTCGGCTGGGGTTCCCTCAACAGCCGCAGTGGGGAATCATTGACGGCAGCGGGCACGAATCGGGCGACTTCTACTTCAGACCTCTTTGACCAAGGTCTTCTAATACCACGCAATCCGGATACGTTTGTCGATTGACGCCGAGGGGTGCCCCTGCTGGATACGCAGGGCATCGGTCGCACTCTCGTCCCACGCAGCGCAAAGACTTATGGAGGTGGCTTGCACGACTGGGTCGACGTAGTGTCGTAGCGCCAGGTTCGGTAGTCCGATCGAGCCCGACAGTACCGTAACTGCGAACGCGCTTTATGAATGAGTTGACTGAGATCTGCCGTGTCGCCAGTGTCGACGGATGGACGCTGGAGCAGCTCCGTGGCTGCATGAACTATGGCTATGCCTTCAAGTTGACCATGGTCGAGCTGATCGTTATCGGCATCGCCGCCGTGCTCGGAATGAAGGTGGCCGTCATCGGCCGCAAGGCGCCGCTGGCAGCGCTTGAAGGCCTCCTGCTTGCTCCCCTGGCGGTGTATGCGGGAACTACCGGCGGACTTATTTTTGCGCAGTGGATGCCGCCTTGGATGATGGGCGTGTGGTTGTTCTTCGTCGCCGCTGCCGCCCTGGTGCTGTTGATACTGGGGCTGATCAACGGTACCGCCAGCGGGGGCTGGAAGGCACTCGGCGCCGTAGAGCTTTCGGTACTGGCCGGCGGGTTTGTTACTGCCGGCGTGCTGTGCTTCATGGTCCCCGACAACAACGCTCCGGCGGCCTATGAACGGTATCTCGATACAGTGACTTGGCTGTTTACCGTGGGTGCGCTGCTCGATGTGCTGATAGCCGCCACTTACGGCAGTTACCACTGGGGTCTTGGGTGGTTGCTAGTGCTTGTGAACGCTTCCTGGGGCGGCCTGGGTAATCACTTGGGCATCGTCCACCATACCGCGTCATGGCACTTGTTCAATAACCAGGGGCAGATCCGCACCGACAACCGAAAGTTTTATACCTACTACCACGACGGGCTGCGCTTGAAGAACAACTTTGCCTTTACGCAAGGCGCCGTGATGACCGGGCACCCGGTGGAAACGCACGAATCCCAGCATGTTCTGCAGCACTTCATCTTCGGCCCCATTTTTACCGTGAGTTATCTGTTGTGGTTCATTCCCGCCTCCATCATCGGGTTGGTTGTCGGACTGATCGCCGGCAAAGGTATCGCCGGTGTAGAAGCCTGGGCGTACTACAACAATCCATGGGAAGTGTGGGCCTACGCGGCGCAGGGAAGTCGATCGCAGAACGGCGACACCTCTTTGATCTGGAACACCGTCGCCTCGTGGATCGTGAGCGTCGTCTACTACGTTATTGCCGTAGCGGTTTTCATAGTCCTCCTGGTGCTGCGCCACTGAAGGGCTGACGTTACTCGTCCCGTCAATCACCTTTTTTGAGCCACTGACCTAGAAAAGTCTTCTGTTCAGCGCTTGGTTTAACGCAACACCTGTCCGAAATGCACGTTTCGGCGACATGCTCCCCGAATGAAGACCCGAAGAAACAAAGCGCTGGCCAATAGGCCAGCGGCAACACGGGCACAGTCCAAGTTCATGGAGGGGTTTGCACTCCACCAAACGGGGTATTTAGCGCAGGCAAGGGAAATTTATCAAGCAGTGCTCAAGTTGCAACCCATGCACTTTGACGCACTTCACTGCTTGGGTTGCATCGCGTACCAAAGCAAGAATCCCGCGCTTGCCGTGGAGTTGATAGGCAAGGCGATTCAACTCAAGACTGACCGCGCAGATGTATACATCAATCTTGGTGTGGCATTGAGCGACATGAAGCAGCACCAAGCCGCCGTTGACCGCTACGACCAAGCCATCCAACTCAGCGCTGACTCTGCGGCAGCCTACTACAACCGTGGCAATGCGTTAAATCACTTGCAGCAGCACCAAGCTGCCATCGACAGCTACGACAAGGCGATTCAACTCGAGCCTGAGGATGCACAGACCTACTACAACCGCGGCGTCGCGTTGAATGCCGTCAAGCAGCACCAGGCTGCTATCGACAGTTACGACAAAGCAATCCAACTCCAGGCCGAAGATGCGCAGGCGTATAACAACCGCGGCGTGGCATTGAACAACATGAAGCAGCACCAAGCTGCCGTGGACAGTTACGAAAAAGCGATCCAACTCCAGCCTGACTATGCGCGGGCGTACAACAACCGTGGCGTGGCATTGAACGACTTGAGGCAGCACCAGGCTGCCATCGACAGTTACGACAAAGCGATTCAACTCGAGCCCGACTATGCACAAGCCTACAGCAACCGCGGCGTGACATTGAGCAACTTAAAGCAGTACCAGGCTGCTATTGACAGCTTCGACCGGGCTTTGGCAATCAATCCTGATTACGAATTCTTGTTGGGCCTTCGGGTTCAAACCAAGATGCTTGTTTGTGATTGGAGCGACTTTGACAACCAAATTGCACAACTGACTGAAAAAATAGAACGCAACGAAGAAGCCTCTCCGCCTTTCTCCGTTCTTTTTTTCAGTGGGGCACCAGCCCTGCAGCGCAAGGCCGCAGCGATTTGGGTAGCCGATAAGCACCCCGTCAGTTTTGAGCTTGGCAACATGGCCAAGCGTGCACGACGCGAGAAGATTCGCATTGGCTACTACTCCGCCGATTACGGCGAACACGCCGCCGGATACATGACCGCAACGTTGTTTGAGCAGCACGATAGATCTCGGTTTGAACTGGTCGCTTTCTCTTTTGGCTCAGATCGAGAGAGCGGAATGCGCAAGCGGATCGCCGCGGCGTTTGAGGCTTTTATCGACGTGACCACTCAATCCGACAATGAAATTGCGCTGCTGTCGAGAAACCTGGAGGTAGACATTGCTGTTGACTTGATGGGGTTTACCAGGGACAGCAGGTTTGGCATCTTCGGCCATAGAGCAGCGCCCATACAAGTGGGCTACATGGGCTATCCGGGGACAACCGGGTCAGACTGCATCGACTATTTTGTGGCGGACCGGATCGTGATTCCCCAAGCGTGCCAGCGACACTACAGCGAAAAGATTGCGTGTCTGCCTCATAGCTACCTAATCAGCGATGCAAATCGACAGATGACCACAAAGGTGTTTGCCCGTGAGGAGTTGGGGCTGCCCGAGCGAGGTTTCGTGTTTTGCTGCTTCAATGGCAGCCAAAAGATCACGCCGGCGATCTTCGACGGTTGGATGCGAATCCTCCAACAAGTGGATGGCAGCGTCTTATGGCTGCTCGAAGACAACCCTACGGCGGCCGAAAATCTTCGTCGAGAGGCGGCGCAAAGAGGTGTGACCGCGCAGCGCCTGGTGTTTGCCGAGCGTCGGCCCATCTCTGAACACCTCGCGCGGCACCGTGCAGCGGACCTATTTCTAGACACACTGCCCTGCAACGCCCACACAACGGCAAGTGATGCGCTTTGGGTTGGCTTGCCGGTGTTGACGTGTATGGGAGAGGCGTTTGCCAGTAGAGTGGCGGCAAGCCAACTGAACGCTATCGACTTACCTGAACTTATCACTACCACGCAAGAACAGTATGAAGCACTGGCGGTTGAACTGGCCACCCATCCAACTCGCCTGCGTGGTATCAAGAACAAGTTGGCGCGCAACCGCTTGACCACACCATTGTTTGACACGCCACTCATTACCAAGCACATCGAGGATGCTTACACGCAGATGTATGAGCGGAATCTAGCTGGCCTACCGCCGCAGCATATCTACGTGGCGGCCCCGGCGTTCCTCGCCGACCATGCTCGTCCACGCTGACCACGCCTCGCGCGGCAGGAGCGCGACGTACGGATCGCTGCAACGTCAGGAAAGGCGCGCACCTGCGCCATATACTGCTTCTGCTCTCCAGTGTTGACAACGCCATGACAGCTGTCTAGCGTTGCCACTCCAACGCGTGGGTTGCCACCGCGGTTGGCAAACCGCCGCCCAGCCGTAGCGCTTTGCCCGGCGACCGCGGACAACGCAAGCGTCGTGCGTACAAAAGTGAGGATGCCATCGGCTACAAGAAGATTGGCGATTACGGCGTCATCGGCGACGGCAGCACGGTCGCGCTGATTGGACTCGACGGCGCGCTCGACTGGATGTGTCTGCCGTGCCTGGACTCACCCTCCGTGTTTGCTGCAATCCTTGATGACCAAAAGGGTGGGTGTTTCTCGCTGCGCCCCGATGCAGCTTACGACTCGTCGCAGATCTACCTGCCGCAGACCAACATCTTGCAGACGCGGTTTCGCACCGCGGCCGGCGAGATGCAGTTGACCGACTTCATGGTTGCCACCGGCGCCAAGCGTGCGCGCCCGCCCCAGCTCATACGCCGTGTGGTCGCTGTGCACGGGCAAATCCGCCTGGTCGTTGAATGTTCGCCGCGCTTCGACTACGGACGGCGCGTGCCCATGCTCGAAGCCATTGACAACGGTATCGCCTTTCGCAGCGCTGACGAGCGCGTGACGCTGGCAACCAGCCAGCCGTTAACCTGGAACGCAGGCAACGCAAGCGTCGATGTCGGTGCTGGCGATGTGCTTTGGTTTGTACTCGATTACGGCGACGCCCACCCGCCGCCGGCTGCTGACGAATGCGAGCAGTTGCTCGCCCGCACGCAGGCGTACTGGCAGGCCTGGCTGCTGCAAAGTGAGACATGGCGCGCGCGGCACGACGGCTGGTGGCAGGGTCAACTCGACCGCGCCGCCCTGGTGCTGAAACTGCTGCAAGTCGAGAAAACCGGCGCCATCGCCGCGGCCGGGACGACCTCGTTGCCGGCGATCATCTACGGCGAGCGCAACTGGGACTACCGGTTGAGTTGGATCCGCGATACCAGCATGACACTGTCTGCACTGTTCGAGCTCGGCCACGTCACCGAAACCGAACATTACCTCGGCTGGCTTGCGCAACTCACCAGCCAAGGTGCACAAGGCAAACTCTCTATCGTCTATCGGCTTCAGGAGCCCGTGCCGCCCAGTGACGAAACCGAGCTCGAACATCTCTCAGGCTACAGGGGCTCGCGCCCTGTGCGCATTGGGCAGCATGTGATTCACCAGCGCCAGCACGATATTTACGGCGAACTCTTCGATGCCCTGTTCGCAGTTTCTCGGTTGGTGGGAAGAATCCGCTTTGAGGACTGGGAGGTGTTGCAGCCGCTCGTGGATGAAGTGATTCGCGTGTGGCGCGAACCGGACGATGGCATCTGGGAGGCGCGCATTGGCCCACGACACTATGTTCACTCCAAGCTCATGTGCTGGGTTGCGCTCGACCGCGCGATCAAGATTGCCGAGCACTACGGTTTTCCCGGCGATATCGCACGCTGGGCGAGCGAGCGTGATGCGATTCGCGACGACATCTTCAAGCGCGGCTACAACGAAAAGCGCGGCGCGTTCACCCAGCACTATGACACCGAAGCGGTCGACGCCGCGTTGTTGTTGATTCCGCTCAGCGGCTTCTTACCATGCTCGGACCATCGGGTTGCACGGACGATAGAGGTCATAGAGCGCGAGCTGCTGCACGACCGCACCATGCTGCGGTACGAAGCCAAAGACGGTTTGGACGGCCAGGAGCAGGGTTTCATGATTTGTCTGTTCTGGTATTTGCATTGCTTGATATTGCAGGGCCGGCTCGACGAAGTCGATGAATACCTGCGCGAGGTCGGGCGCTACACCAACCACCTGGGGCTCTTCGGCGAGCAATACGAACCGCGCTACCAGGAGATTACCGGCAACTTTCCCCAAGCGTATTCGCACATCGGCTACGCCACAACGTTATTGCGCTATCTTGAGGCCCGGCGCGAGCGCGTCGAAGCGGAGCCGATGAAATGGACGCGCAAAGCCGCGTTGCTCGTCGGCCAAGCGGTGCTGAACGACGGCGGAGAAACCAGCGATGCTGTGTCGGAGCATCCGGCGCGAGCCATGAAGCACGCTATGAACGTTGTGCGCGGGCAGTTCTACGATGGCCATACGCAGCAGGTTGACTATGCTGCCATCCGCAGTGCCCAGACGTACAAGGTCTTTCGCGGACGGGCCGCGCAGCTTGCAAATTTTGACCCCGCAGTTTTTAAAACCGACGCCGAGCGAATTGCATTTTGGACCAACTTGTTCAATACGCTGGTGATACACGGTGTGGTTGAACTGGGCATACGCAAATCGGTCAAAGAAGTGCCGCTCTTCTTCGAGTGCATCCGCTACCGCATCGGCGGCAAGATTTATTCTGCAGCCGACATCGAGCACGGTATCCTGCGCGGCAACGCAGTGCCGCCGTACCGGCTGCGCCCCCGCCTGCGTCGCGACGACCCGCGCAAAGTTTGCATGGTGCGCAACGTTGATCCGCGCATCCATTTCGCCCTGGTGTGTGCGAGCCGCACCTGCCCGCCTATCGATGCCTACACCCCCGACCGTATAGAAGAGCAACTCGACGCCGCAGCGCGCACGTTTATCAACGCATCGACCGCGTTGCACGGCGATACGCTACACGTGTCGGAGATCTTCCGCTGGTACCGCAAGGATTTCGGCGCCGCGCGCAATGCGGTGTTCGACACCGTTGCGCGTTACCTCTTCGACCGCAATCTCGCGCAGCAAATCGAGCGCAACGCGGACCGCATAAGGCTGACCTACACGCCGTATGACTGGCGGTTGAATCGCTAGGGCGGTTCAACACGACGCAAGCTGCGACGCGTAGTGTTGTTAACCTGCCGCCTTAACTGCCGTAATCATCGTGGCGGCGAATCCAACGGTACGGTTCATCCTGCGGCCAGCCTTGGGGTGAGTCTTCCCAGGTTTCCTGGCGACCCAATGGCGTCAGGTCGAGGTAGGTCCAGTGACTACCCAGGTACTCGACCCCACGCGCGCCCGTGAAGTAGGTCCGATAGATGGTCTCTCCTTCGCACAGGAATACGCTCGCGCCATGCCTCTCGTCCTCATGGATGGTGGCGCCAAGATCGACATTAAAGTCACTGCCAAAAGATGAATACCACGGCAAATCCCAGCCCATGCGTGCTTTGTAACGCACAAGATTGTCCAAAGGCGCTCGCGACACCAGTACCAACGAGGTATCGCGAGCGTGCAGATGGGCGGGATGAGACATCGCGTCGACCACCCACGAACAGCCGTCGCAACCCTCGCCCCAGTCGGGAGCGAACATGAAGTGGTAAACAATGAGTTGGCGGCGACCTTCGAACAGGTCAAGCAGAGTTGCCTTGCCGTTTTGCCCCTCGAAAACGTAATCCTTCTCTATCCTCACCATCGGCAACCTACGGCGCTCGGC